>NZ_JBHVJT010000129.1:0-14454 GCF_042798815.1 Kitasatospora sp. NPDC057738
GGGCTGGTCCTCCCCCAGGAAGGTCCGGGGGGGAGGTGGGGGGGGGCCCCGGGGGCCCTCCCGGGTTCGGGGGGGGGCCCGGGGAAGGGGGGCGGCCCACGGCACACTGGGCGCAGCCGGACATCCGGTGCCGCATGAGGGAGTGGTGTGATGGTGCAGGTAGCCGTGGTCACCTTCGACGGGTTCAACGAGCTCGACAGTTTCATCGCCTCCGCGCTGATCAACCGCTGCCGCAAGGACGGCCTGGAGGCCTTCATCACGACGCCCACGCCGCGGGTGACCTCGATGAACGGTGTCGAGGTCGCCGGGCAGCGCCCGATCGGGTTCGTCACCGAGGCCGACGTCGTGCTGATCGGCAGCGGGGTGCGGACGCGCGACGTGGTCGCCGACGCGCCGCTGCTCGCCCGGCTGCCGCTCGACCCCGCGCGGCAGTTGATCGGCTCCCAGTGCTCCGGCGCGCTGGTGCTGGCCCACCTCGGCCTGCTGGGCGCCATGCCGGCCTGTACGGACCTGACGAGCCGCCCGTTCGTCGAGGCCCGCGGCGTCACCGTGCTGGACGCGCCCTTCCACGCGGAGGGCAACATCGCCACGGCGGGCGGCTGCCTGGCCTCCCAGTACCTCGCGACCTGGGTGATCACCCGCACCCTCGGCGAGGACGCCGCGCGCGCCGTCCTCGACTACGTGGCCCCGGTGGGCGAGAGGCGGGAGACCGCCGACCGCGCCCTGCGCGCCGTGGGTGCCGTGGGTGCTTTGGGTGCCGTCCCCGCCGCCTCCGCGGCCCGGGCCTGAGCGGGCGAGGAGCGCGACGCAGGCGGCGATCGCCTACCTCGGGGGACGGTCGGCGTCGGTGCCGTCAGGGAGCCGCCGCACCCGGGGGGTTGAGCGGGCCCGGCCGGTGCGCGGGCGGGGCCCGGCGGCTGCGCATCGCCGAGCGCCTGACACCCTGGCCGCATGGACGCCGACGACCCGACCCCGGTCCGCCTCGACCACGTGCTGGACGGGCTGGCCGTGAACCCCGCCCTGCCCGCCGCGATGGTCCGGCGGCTGTTCGCCCGGCGGCACGGATTCGGGGAGGTGGCGGGTCGTGCGGACCTCACCGAGGACATGATCGACGAGATCGTCGCGACCGGCGACCACTGGCTCCTGCACAGTCTGGCCCTCAACGACCGGCTGCCGCACCGCTTCCGCCTGCGCCTGGCCGCCCATCCCGACGAGGGGGTGCGGGCCGCGCTCGCCGTCCGCGCCGCGACCGCGCCGAGGCGGATGCTGGAGCAGTTCGTCGACGATCCGGGTTCGAAGGTCCGCGAACACCTGACCCAGTCGGACGGCACCCCGCCCGACCTGAGGGCCCGTCTCGCCGCCGACCCCGACCCGGCGGTCCGCGCCGCGCTGGCGAAGCACTGGACGCAGGCCCCGGAGGCGGTGCGCCGGATCCTGCTCACCGACCCCGAGCCGGAGGTCCGCGCCGCCGCCTGCTCCACCTGCTCCGCGCACCCGCCGCATCCGGTACCGCCGGCGGACCTGCTGCCGGCGCTGCTGGCGGACCCGGTGACCCGGGCGGGCGCGGTGGTCCACGCCGTCCTCGACGCGGACACCGCCCGGCGGCTCGCCGAGGACCCGGACGCCAGCGTGCGCGCCGAACTCGCCCGGCATCCCGACCTGCCGCCGGCGCTGCGCGAGGCCCTGGCCGTCGATCCGGCCCTGAGCGTGCGGGTGAAGGTCTTCGCCCGTCCGGACACACCCGGGCACGAGCGGGCACGGATCCACGCCTCGGTCCACGAGGCGTCGCGGTCGACGGCCGAGCCGGGCTCCGACGCCGACGACGAGGCCTTCCTGCGCTGGTACGAGAACTCCTTCGCGCCCACGGAACTACGGATCCTGCGCCTTGACTGGGTGACGGCCGACCCGCTGCCGCACGTCGACTCGCCCTACGTCTGCTTCCGGGCCTCGGCTGCCGCCGCCAAGGACCTGCCCGCCGAGGCCGTGGCCCGACTGCTCGGCGACGAGGAGGAGTTGGTCCGCCTCACCATGGCGAACACCGCCCCGCACCTGGTCGACCCGGCGACCGCCGAGGACATCGAGCGCCGCTACCGCCGACGCGACAAGTTCACGTTCTGGTGGGACAGGGCGCAGGTCCTGACCTTCCCCCCGCAGACCCTGCGCCGCTTCGCCACCGACCCCCAGCCCCGGCTGCGCTCCCTGGCGCCCCGCGATCCGGACCTGCCCGCGGAACTCGCCGGGCAGCTGGCCGACGACCCCGAGGAGTGCGTGCGCCGGGCCGTCGCCGCCCACCGCAACCTTCCGCTCCCGTCCCTGCTGCGCCTGCTCGCCGACCCTTCCGAACACGTCGCGCGGGCCGCCGCCGCCTCGCCGTTCCTTCCCGTCGAGCACATGGAGCGGCTGCTGACCGGGGCGGGCCTGTAGCCGTCGCGGACCCGCCGTCAGGCCCTCGGGCCCCGAGTCCAGTCCCCTCAGGGCCTTCGGTCCGCCGGCCCGGCCTCGACCCGTCGCGGCACGCGCACCGGCGCGAGGAACTTCTCGTTGAGGACCAGCAGCCACGCCAGCGCGATGATGCCGACGATCGGGAGCCCGAGCAGCAGCAGGAGGAAGAGGATCGGGTGCTCGTGGCTGAACGCGTCGGCGTTGAGCCCGAAGAGCGTCACGGGACCGGCGACGACCAGCGGCACCACCAGCCAGCAGAACAGGTAGGTGCGGATCACCTCGCTCGCGCGCAGCTCGGCCTCGCCGAGGAACACGTACTCGGTGGTGGTCGTCGAGGCGCCGCCCCGTCCGGGGACGTCGACCGTCTCGCCCTCCTTGACGTAGTAGCGGCCCAGCGGCCGGATCGGCAGCATCAGCACGGTGAACCAGTGGGTGGCGAAGCAGGCGCCCTGGGCGTCCACGCGGGTCTTGCCCAGCATCGTGCGCCCGAATCCGTTGACCGTGCCCAGCCGTGGTGCCGCGCGCAGCGGCCTGACCTTGTCCGGCATCCGCCCCCCTCGTCCCCTCCCGGTGACAACTCTTGACCCCAGCATGCCAGTCGCCTGCGACAGCGTGCCCGCCGGGGCGTAGAACCCCGGCCCGGGCAGGTCACTGAAGGATCCTCGGCAGCCCGTCGGCCGGGCCGACGTCCCACGGGAGGCGTTCGCGCGCGGCGGTGCGGGGGAGGGGGGTTCGTCCGCGCGTCGCCGCCCGGAGGCGGGCGCGACGCGCAAGTGCCCTCGGCCGGCGTCGAATTCGCCCGCGCGGACAGCGGGAGAGAGGAAGGGAAGGGTAGGGCCGTCGGGGTCCTTGGAGTCGCGGACGGGTGTGAGGTCGGGGTTGCCGTCGGCGACTTCGATGAACTGGCAGCCCTGTCCGCTGTGGGGGCTCCGGCGTCAGGTGGCGGGGTGGTGCTCTTCCCTCCTGGTCGGGCGGTGGAGCAGGAAGTCGGCGGGGCCGACTTCTCGCGCCGGGTGTTCGGGCGAGCATGGACCTCGTCCATCTCGTCGGACACGAACGAGGGCCCCGTCCCGTCCCGTCCTGTCCCGGAGCGGGGCGGTCAGGTGCGGGCGTCCGGGGACGCTGTGGGCGGTCGTGGCGTTGCTGTCGCCGAGGTCGCGGGCCGAGGGATCAATCCGTGATCACGCGCACCCGGTTGGGTTCCAGGTGCAGCTCGTACGGGGTGTTGCAGTCGTTGATGAGCGTGCCCACGTGCGCGCCACAGGGGCACTGGTGGTTCATGCCTGCCTGACCGTGGAGGCCGCAGCATCCGCTGCAGTGCCTGAAGACGTCGGGGTCCTCCTGGAGGCCGGGGGCGTCGTTCGGGTGCAGGACGATCGTGTTGCGGGTGCCGGCGGACACCAGCCATCCGTCGCTGTCCGGGTCGGCGACGCCTGGGCCGCCGGCGAAGACCGGGTGGAACTCGTCGCAGGGCACGAGCGGTGCGCCCCATGGCTCGGGTTCCAGGGCGAAGAAGCCGAGCGGCACGGTCACGGTGGCACGACGTGATCCGTCGGCTTTGGGGTAGCCCTGGTCCCCCGGGCGGGCGGGCATCTCGGGCAGCTCTGTCAGCGGTCCAGTGATGGCAAGCCCGCAGGCCGAGCACACAAACACAGTCACTCTGTGTTCCTAGCATCCGGTCGTCGGCTTGCCAAAGGGATTGTCGAACCGCTGCTGGAGACACCCGCGTCGTACTTCGTTCCTGGCAGCCGGGTTACGCAGGAGCCCCAGTCACCCGGGCGACACCGTGAGAGTCGCGTCGCGCTGGATCGGCGGAGGAATCTGGTGAGACTGCGACGCTTCGCCGCCCAGAGGCGGGCGGCGAAGCGCAAGTGCCGTCAGGGGGTGTCGAATTCGCCGGTGCGGACAGCCGTGACGAAGGCCTGCCAGGCGGGAGCGGGGAAGAGGAGGGCCGGGCCGCCGGGGTCCTTGGAGTCACGCACGGGCATGACACCGCTGAAGCCGTCGGCGACCTCGATGCACTGGCCGCCCTGTCCGTTGCGGGTGCTCCTGCGCCAGGTGACGGGAGTGCTGCTCTTCCCTCCTGGCCGGGCGGTGGAGCAGGAAGTCGGCGGGGCCGACTTCTCATGCGAGGCGTTCGGAGGCGGTGAGGTGCCGGCCGTCATGGGAGCGGATGCGCGTGAGGCCGGGGCGCAGGGCATCGAGGACGCGGACGGCATAGACCTCGGCCATGCGGTCGGTGACCTCGTCGGGGGTCAGCCAGGCGATGGCGGTGGATTCGGAGGAGAGTTGTTCGGCGCCGTCCTCGGGGTGGCACCGGAAGACCAGGGCGACGATGCCGCGGGTCATGTTCTTGTAGACGCCGGTGAGCCGGTCGACGCCGACCTTGAGCCCCGTCTCCTCGTGGATTTCGCGGCGCAGGCCGTCCTCGATGGTCTCGGTGAGTTCGAGGACGCCGCCCGGAGGCTCCCAGGTGCCATTGTCGGCCCGCCGGATGGCCAGCACGCGCCCGTCCTCGCGAACGACCACGCCCGCGACGGACACGGAGTGGAGCGGCATCGGGGCGGGCCGGCAGGCGTCGTGGCTCATGGACACGAGGATAGATACCTCGTCCGCATGCGCCCGCCGCCCTCGTCGGGGCGGCGGGCGAACCGAGAGATGCGGGTTCAGGCGCTGGTACGGGCCGGGTTGGTGGGAATGCCGCTGCCCCGGGACCAGAGTTCCTCGATGTGCTCGGCGAAGCGGTCGAACATTCCGTTCTCCTCGCTGCGCCGCAGGTGCATCAGCGGGGAGTCGTGGCCGACGGTTCGGGCCAAGTGCGGGGTGACCAGGGCGTGTTCGTCGAATCGGAAGACGGACAGGCCGATGTGGTTCGGGCCGTCCTCCGGGGAGCTGAAGTGGGCCTCGACGCCCTGGGTGCCGGAGAGTTTGGACAGGTGCTCCAGCGTGACCCGGATCCGGGTGGACACGGTGAGGGCCACGTCCTCGATCTGCTCACGCCGGCGCGTCGTCTCGGACCCGGGATCGCCGAGGAGGAAGCGGATGCGGCAACCGCTCTCGGCCTTGCGCCGCAAGGTCTGGAGGAGGGCGGGCTGCTCCAGCCAGACGAAGTAGTTGGTGTACCCGGCGAGGAAGACCTCGGACCGAGCCTCGGCGATCAGCTGCGCCCAGACCGACCGAGGGCAGGCCGACCGGTGCGGATAGACGGCGAACACCTCCCGGTCGTGCCCGGTCTTGACGTTCGCCCGGACGCTGTTGGGCCAGATCACTCGTTCATCAACCCCTAAAGCCGCGCAGGCATCGATACGGTTCCGCTGATGCGGCACCAATGCCGCATCAGAGAGCCAGCGTTCCACTGTCTTAGGTGTAACACCGACCCGGGCGGCGAGCTGACGGGGAGACAGGCGGGCTGCCGTCATACCTTGCTGAAGCGCAGTGTTCAAGGGAAATCCAGAGACGTTTGGGCTTTCTTGGACCGTAGCGCCGAGCCGTGACAGGTGTCCTGGAAATGGGGCAGCTATGGGCCGTCCGGGTGTCGATGATTTCCGCATGGACCGCGTGGAAGGGAGCCGCACCCATGGGATCGAGCGCGATCAAGACACTGTCCGGCGAGTTGGAGGAGGACGGTGGTTGTCACGCTGATGCCCTCACCCGCCTTCACGGCTACGGCGTCCGGTTCGACGCCACGGCCGACCGCTACCGGGTCCGCAACGAGATGACGGGGGAGTGGCTGCGCCAACCCACCGGTGAGCTGGCCTCCTTCACCTTCTTCGGGGACGCGTACAGCGCCTGGCGCGCCTTCGAGGTCCACAAGCGGCCGGGGGAGTGAGCATCTTGTCCTCCAACCTCCGCCCGCTCGACCTCCTGCGCATGGTCGACCTGCTGCGCAAGGGGCTGCGCTACGAACGCCTCACCTTCGACGACTGAAAGCGACACCCCGTGCAAGACCCCCGCCTGCTCGCCAAGCCCCCCGTCTGCCGGCTCGGCTGCCTCGTCCTCGTCCACGGCCAGCGCGCCGCCTGAACCCCGCCCGAACCCACCGATTAACCGGTGGCTTTTCCGGCCCCCGTCCGTGGAAGCTGAGCGCATGAGCGTCGACCCGTCCTCCGACACCGCACACACCCGGGACCGGGACCGGGACCGGGACCGGGACAGGGCGGCCGTCGAACGGATCCTGGGCCGCCCCCTGAACCGCGACTGGCCCGCCGGTGCACTGCCCCCGGGCACCCGGGTCACCGTGGTCCGCGACCCGCAGTGGGACGGCCCGTGGCAGGTGGAGTTCACGGGCACCATCGACCCGATGGGGGCGCCGGAGCCCGCCGGCGACCCGCGGGCCGAGGACGGCGAACCGGCCTACTGGGTCGCCTTCGACGCACCGCAGTACGACGGCGCCGGCGAGGGCCCCTACCGCAAGGCCCAGATCTGGGCCCGCCACCTGCGCGGCGCACCGGAAACGGGCGCGTGACCCCCGCCGGATAGCTCTCACTGAGAGCTAAAATGGGGATATGACCGCGACAGAGCCGCAGACGCTCGACGTCGCGCCGGCGGACGAGTTCTCCACCCTCCTCGTCGGCATCCAGCGACTGGTCCGCCGCCGCCTGCGGCAGACGATGGACGAACCCCGCCTGCGCGGCGCCCAGGTCGAACTGCTGCGCCTGGTGACGGAAACCCCCGGACTGCGCGTCTCCGAGGCCGCCGAGGAGCTGTGCCTGGCCGGCAACTCGGTGTCCACCCTCGTCAACCAGCTCGTCGCCCTCGGCCTGCTGCGCCGCGAGACCGACCCCGCCGACCGCCGGGCCGCCCTCCTGCACGCCACCCCCGAGGCCGTCGAGCGGATCGAGGCCTGGCGCCGGCGCCGCCGCGCGCTGATGGAGGACGTCGTCGCCGGCCTGCCCGCCGACCGGCGCGAGGCCCTGGCCGCCGCCCTGCCCGCCCTGCGGCAGGTCGCCGAAGGCCTGCGCACCCTGCCCGCAGCACCCGCAGCACCCGCTACGCCCGCTACGCCCGCAGCACCCGCTACGCCCGCAGGACCCGCTACGCCCGCAGGACCCGCTACGCCCGCAGGACCCGCTACGCCCGCAGGACCGGCAGCACCCGGAGGACCCTGCGGGGAGGAGGAGCCATGAGCACCGAGGACGCGGTGGTGTGCCAGGGCCTGGAGTACGTCTTCCGCCACGGCCACGGCAGGACCACCCGGGCCGTCGACCGGATCGACCTGACCGTGCGCACCGGCGAGGTGTTCGGCCTGCTCGGCCCCAACGGCGCCGGCAAGACCACCACCATCCGCGCGATCACCACCCTGCTGCCCGTCGGCGCCGGCATGGTCCGCGTCTTCGGCCACGACGCCACCCGCCACCCCATGCAGGTGCGCCGCCTGCTCGGCTACGTCCCCCAGCAGCTGTCCGCCGACGCCGGGCTGACCGGACGCGAGAACGTCGCCCTGTTCGCCCGCGTCTTCGACGTCCCGCGCGCCGAACGCGCCCGCCGTGTCGCCCAGGCGCTGGCCGCCGTCGACCTCACCGAGGCCGCCGAGCGGATGGCCGCCACCTACTCCGGCGGCATGGTGCGCCGCCTCGAACTCGCCCAGGCCCTGGTCAGCGCCCCGCGCCTGCTCGTCCTGGACGAACCCACCATCGGCCTGGACCCGATCGCCCGCACCGGCGTGTGGGAACGCGTGGACGCCGTACGCGCCGCCACCGGCATGACCGTCCTGGTCACCACCCACTACATGGACGAGGCCGACCGCCACTGCGACCGCATCGCCCTCATGGACCGCGGCCGCATCCGCGCGCTCGGCACCCCCGCCGAGCTCAAGGAGCAGGTCCACCGGGCCGACCCGGCCCGGCCGGACCCCACCCTCGACGACGTCTTCCGCCACTTCGCCGGCCGCCAACTGGCCGACGCGACCGAAGGAGACTTCAGCGATGTCCGCCGAACCCGCCGCACCGCGGGCCGCGTCGGCTGAATCCGCCGGCGCAGCCGGTCCCGCCGGCCCCGACCTGTCCCTGCTGCTGGTGCCCCCGCGCGCCCGCACCGGCTGGCGCCTGGTGCCCGCCCGCATCGGCGCGATGTGCGCCGTCGAACTGCAGAAGCTGCGCCACGACCGCACCGAGCTGTACACCCGGGCGGTCCAGCCGGCGCTGTGGCTGCTGATCTTCGGCCAGACCTTCACCCGCCTCAAGGCGATCCCCACCGGCGGCATCCCGTACCTGGACTTCCTCGCGCCCGGCATCATCGCCCAGTCCGCGATGTTCATCGCGATCTTCTACGGCATCATGATCATCTGGGAGCGGGACTCCGGAGTCCTCACCAAACTGCTGGTCACCCCGACCCCGCGCGCCGCCCTGGTCACCGGCAAGGCCTTCGCCGCCGGGGTGAAGGCCGTCCTGCAGGCCGCGGTGGTGGTGCTGATCGCCGCCGCCCTCGGCGTCGCCATGACCTGGAACCCGCTGCGGCTGCTCGGCGTCGTCGCCGCCGTCCTGCTCGGCTCGGCGTTCTTCTCCTGCCTGTCGATGGCCATCGCCGGGATCGTGCTCACCCGCGACCGCCTGATGGGCATCGGCCAGGCCATCACCATGCCGCTGTTCTTCGCCTCCAACGCCCTCTACCCGATCGCCCTGATGCCCGGCTGGCTCCAGGCCGTCAGCAAGGCCAACCCGCTCAGCTACCAGGTCGACGCGCTGCGCGGCCTGCTCATCGGCACCCCCTCCCACCTGCTCCTGGACTTCGCCGTCCTCGCCTTCGCCACCCTCCTCGGCATCGCCGCCTCCTCCGCCCTCCTCGGGCGCCTCGCGCGCTAGGAGGGCAGGAGGGAACGGACCCCGGACCTGACGGCGTCCCGGGCCACGGTGCCGGGAAACCCGGTGACAAGCGCGCGCCGCACCGGGAGACTTCCTCCCGACAGGCCGACAGGCCGACAGAGCAGCAGAGTGGCAGAGCGGCAGACGGACGGGCCGCCGGGCCGACGGGCCGAACACCGGGAGGCAGCACCGTGGCACTGGCCAGGAAGGGCGCGCGCCGCATCGTCGTCGACGGCGTGGCGTACCGCTGGCGCGTCACCAAGCAGCACTGGTGCTGCGACTTCGAGGGCAGCACCCTGGGCTACGCGGTGGAGGACGCCGCCCACCCCGCGACGACGCTCGTCGTGGACACCGGCCGACCCACCCGGCACACCCCGGACGCGGTGCCCGCCCACGTGGTCATGCCGCGGGAGGTCGCCGCGGGCATCCGCTCCGCGCGCACCGAGGGCTGGACGCCCACCGCCAACGGGTCGCCCTTCAGGCTGCGCCTGTCCGCCGCCGGACCACCGGCCGCCTGACGGGGGCCGGTGGTCCGGCCTGCCGCGCACGCCGCGTCGCCGGGACCGTCGCCGCGTCCGCGTCCGCGTCCGCGCCCGTGTCCGCGTCCGTGTCCGTGCGGCCTCCAGGTGTGCGGGGCCCGGGCGCGCGGGTCAGGAGAGCCAGTCGGCGTAGCGGGTGGGGGCGAGGCGGGCGCGGGGATCGGTCAGGACGTCCCCCTTGACGACGGCGAACATGCCGGCGGTGGGGTCGGTGACGACGGTACGGCTGTCGCCCTTGCGGGACAGGGTGATGCGCCCCAGCTCGTCCAGGGGGAAGATCTCGGGGCCCGCGATGTTGCGGATGCCGCCCAGCGGGGCGCCCGCCGCGACCTCCGCCACCGCACGGGCCACGTCCGCGGAGGCGATCGGCTGGACCGGCGTGGCGGGCAACCGGACGGTGTCGCCGTCGGCGGTCCAGGACAGGACGGCGTCCACGAAGTCCATGAACTGCGTCGCCCGGACGATCGAGTAGGGGATCGGCCCGGCCGTGAGGATGTCCTCCTGGAGCACCTTGGCGCGGTAGTAGGCCAGCTCCGGCACCTGGTCCACGCCGACGATCGAGAGGATGACGAAGTGGCCGACGCCACCGTCGCGGGCCGCGGCCAGAAGGTTCTCCATCGAGGTCCGGAAGAAGTCGAGGGAGGCCTCGTCGAAGGTCGGGGAGTTCGTCAGGTTGACGACGACGTCGGCCCCCGCCACCGCCTCGGTCAGGCCCCGGCCGCTGATGACGTCGGCTCCGGTGGACTTGGAGTGCGGTACCGCCTCGTGCCCGGCGGCGTTCAGATCTTCGACGACCTGCGAGCCGATCAGCCCGGTACCGCCGATGACCGCGAACCTCATGACATGCCTTTCGTCGGGACCATGTCCGCAATATGGCATATGAACCCCGTGCGGGCCTGGCGTGCGCCCACCCGGGCGGGCCGTTCGCCGCGGTCGCGGGAACCGGGCGGGGAACGGGCGGGAACCGGGCGGGAACCGGGCGGGGAACGGCGCCGGCGCCGGCGCCGGCCCGTGGTGGCGGGCGGCGGCGGGCGGTGGCGGCGGGCGGTAAATCCCTTTGCCCGGCGCCGCTTTGCGGCCCGACACTGGGCGCATGCTCGGATTCGTCAGCACCGACAACGAAGCCCTCGTCTCCTGCCTGGGCGACCCCCAGCGCACGGTGGCCGCCTACCAGGAACTGCTGCGCCGCGGGCAGGACGTGCTCGGGGCGGTGCGGGCGGGCCTGTCCCACGAGAACGCGGCCGTGCGGGAGGGCTGCTGCCGGCTGCTGGACCACCTGGTCGACACCGAGTCCATGGACCAGCTCGTCGCGATGGCCGACGACCCGGACGCCCGGGTGAGGACCGCCGCCTTCCACGCCCTGGCCTGCGACCGGTGCAAGGGCGACACGTGCGCACCGGGCGCGGACCGGGTCCTCGAACCCGGGCTGCGCCACCTGGCCGACGATCCCGATCCGGGCGTGCGGGCCATGGCCGCCGAGCTCGTCGGCCGCTTCGCCCGCACCGAGCCCCGGGCCGTGGCCGCCCTGCGGGCCTCCCACGACCGGGACCCGAGCCCGGCGGTCCGCAAGAAGGCGGGCTGGTACATCCCCGGCGGCGCGATCTACGAACGCGCCGCCGCCCGTACGGCCCGGTGAACGGGCCCGGCAGCGGGCCGGGTCAGGGCGCCGGTCAGGCCCCGGTGTGGCGTACGGGGTGGCCGTCGGGGCCGGTGGTGAGCCAGGAGCCGTCGCCGAGCGGGTGGATGTCGTACGGGTCCGTGGTGCGGGCGTCGAACTCGCCGTGGACGCGGCCGGTGCGGGCGTCGAGGCGGTAGTGGCGGAACCAGTCCTCCTCGTCCTCGTCCTGGCCGACGAGGGTGGCGACGACGGTGTCGGCGCTCAGGTGGCCGCCGCTCCATTCCAGGAAGACCGTGTCCGGGTCGTGCCCGAAGTCGGCGGCGGTGCGGGTGAACAGCACGTCGCCGTCGGGGAAGGCGTGGACGGCGAGGTCGTTCTGGGCGTGGTCGACGGTCAGGAACCGGTGGCCGTCGGGTGACAGGTCGATGAGGCACCGGTCGTCCCAGGGGTAGCGGGCGAGTTCGATCCGGCCGCCGGTCAGCGACGCGCGGTGGATCACGCTGCCGTCCTGCCCCTCGCCGACGTTGAGGAGGACCTGGCCGCTCGCCGGGTGCGCCAGCTGCACGGCGCCGTGCCCGACCGTCTCCAGGTCGGCCCGGGCGAGGACGGTCCCGGTCGCGGCGTCCACGGCGACCCACTGGTCCGGGCGGCCGCGCCCGGCCATGGCGTCGGGCCGGTAGACCCACAGCACCCGCCCGTCCGGGGACAGTTCGCAGCCGGGCCGGTGGCCGAAGACCTCGTCCGCCTCCGGCTCGAACCGCGAGCGCCACAGCTGCGCGCCGTCCGCCCCCACGCAGACGGCCGCGTCGAGCGTGGTGTAGTGGGCGCGGCCCAGGTCGGCGGCGACGGCGTGGCCGACGGCCTCGTCCCCCGGCAGGGGCCGGAAGGCCGCCACGGGGGACAGCGCGCCCACGGCGCCGGCGTGCGGGGCGTAGGCGTGGACGAGCCCGTCGACGAGCCGCGTGGCGGGCCGGACGGCACGGGGGGAGGACACCATCCCCGGAGGCTACCCAACCCCCTGCCGCCGCCCCGCGCGGGGATTTCCGGCGGCCGGTTCACGCGGATGTACCGTGCGGCCTCTTACCCACGAGAGGTTCGCACGGGAGCGGACCGCTGAGAGGGAGGGCGCACGGATGGATCCGCTGACGGCCGCAGCCTTGGCGGCGGTATCGGGCGCGGGGGTGCGCATCACCGCGGTGGTGTGCCGGCACCTGCGACTGCGGTGGCGATCGCACGAGGAGTGCGCGCGCGGGAGGGTCATCGAGGCGCTTGCCCGGGTCCTGCCCGAGGGAGGCCGTTTTCGGGAGGTGCGCGGCGACGGGAGCTCGGTGACGCTGACGGTCCCGCGGCAGCCCGTTCGGCGGGGGTACGGGACGGGTGAGTGACAACGATGCGTACGACGCCGGTGTGTCCCGGCCCCTGCTCACTCCGCAGGGGCCGGAGGGTCTGCTGGCCGCCGACCGGCACTCGACGCGGGAGGACTTCGCGGAGTTCTACCGGCGTTTCACGCCGACGCTGGTCGGCTTCCTGATGTGGCAGGGCGCGCCGACGCGGCTGGCGGCGGATCTGGCCCAGGAGACGATGATCAAGGCTTTCCAGGGGTGGCGGCAGATCCGGTCGCCGGAGTCGTGGGCGCGCAAGGTCGCCTCCCGGGAACTGGTGCGGCACTTCAGCCGGGTCGAGGAGGACCCGGTCGAGCAGGTCCCCGAGACGACGGGTCTGATCCGGCGCTGTCCGGCCGAGTTGGCGGAGTGGGAGAGCCGGCACGAACTCGAGGAGCTGCTGGGTGGCCTTCCGCCCCGCCAGCGGCAGGTCCTGGCCTGGAGCGTGTCCGGCTACAGCCCGTCGGAGATCGCCGAGGAACTGGGGATCGAACCCGCCGCGGTGCGCGCCAATCTGATGAAGGCCCGCCGGGCGGTCGCCCTACGGATGAGGGACCGAGAGGAGGGGGCATGACCGGCAGGTCGGGGCCCGTGGCGGACGGCGGGGCGGTCAACCCGGACGACGAGGCGGTCAACCCGGGGATCGCCGCGCGGCTGACGAGTCTCGTCAACGGCCTCGCCGGGTTGCTGGACCTGGAGACCGGTCTGGGGGAGGTCATGGTCCACGCCCGCCACGTCGCCCTGGTCGGGGAACTCGGCACCGTGATCGACCTGGAGACCGGTCTGGCCGAGGTCCTCCGCGAGAACCCGCGCAGGGGCGAGGCGCACGCCCGAGCCGACGGCACCGGGCGGGGACCGGGGCGCCGGGAACTCGACGGGGTCGTGCAGGCACTGGATCCCCAGGTCCGACTGGCCCTGCGCCGACACCCGGTCATCGTGGCCAGCATCCGGGGCGGACTCGTGTCGCGGGCGGTGGACCTGGCCCTGCAGGTCGACCGTGACCTCGCACGCGCCCTGGTCCTCGCGCACGCGCTCGCCCGCACCGTCGCCGACGACCTCGGTCATCTGATCGCGCTTCCACGTGATGTCACCCTGGCCCGCGAGCTGTACCTCGCGGTCGACTTCGCCCTGCACCACGCCCACGACGTCCCCCGGGCACGGACCCGGGCGCGTGTCCTGGCCCACGACCTGGCGCACGATCTGGCGCACGATCTGGCGCGGGACCTCGCCCACCACCGCGCCCAGGACCTCGCGCACGCTCTCGCCCGGGATCTCGCCCGAGCCCTCGCCCGGGACCTCGACCGTGCTCCCGTGCGGGAGCTCGCGCGCGCTCTGGCGCGGGACCTCGATCACGCGGCGGGACCGCTGCTCGGCCTGCCGGGCTGCGGTGCGCTCGGCGCCCTGCTGCTGGACGGTCCGCTCGACGACTTCACCCGGGCCGACCTCAGCGACGTGGACCTGACCCGCGTCGATCTGGCCGGCATGCGCTGGTCCGTGCAGGGCACCCGGTGGCCGTCGGCGACCGATGCCGAGCAGCTCAAGAGCGGGTCACGGGAGAGCCCGCCGGGCTCCGGCGTCTATGTGATCCGGCCGGGGACGTCGACGACGGACTTCACCAGGGTGTGAATCCGTCGGCGCAGCGCCCGCGCGGGAAGTCGGCCCGGCCGACTTCC
>NZ_JBHVJT010000130.1:0-6427 GCF_042798815.1 Kitasatospora sp. NPDC057738
CCGCCCCGCCCGCCGGCGGCACCCCGCGCGCCAAGGCGGGCAGCCCCGCCGCCGGCCGTCCGACCCCGAGCAGAACCACCGTCACCGCCGCACCCGCCGGGGACCACCAGGCCGCGATCGGCAGCCCGGGCAAGGACGGTGGCGCCGTCACGGCGGCGGCGAAGAACCTCCAGCTGACGGCCTACGACCCGGCGGGCGGCACGGCCGTGCTGTCGGCGACGGGGCCGGCCGCCACGGCTTCGGCCCCGGCCACGGCTTCGCCCACGGCTTCGCCCACGGCTTCGCCCACAGCCTCGGCCACGACCTCGCCGGGCGCCGTCCCGCCTGCCGCAGTCGCGGCCGCGGCCGTCCAGCCCGGGCAGCTGATCGCCAGCCCGCCCACCGCCGCCGCCCCGCAGGGCGCGCTGGTCGCCGTGACCGGCGTCCGGCCCGGCGCGGGCAACACCATCGCCCTGACCACCCGTCCGGCCACCCTGGCCGAACTCCTCGGCGGCACCGAGGCCGACGGCAACGTCCCCGTCGACCCGCACGGCATCACCGTGACCCCGCTGGTCAAGGACCTCAAGGCGACCGCCGGCCTGACCGGGAACGGCGTCCAGGCCGACGCCTCCGGCACCCTGGAGGTGAACCTCAAGGCCCCCGTCCCGCTGCCCGACGGCGCGAGCCTCGACGCGTCCGGCTCGCTCCAGCTCCACCCCGCCGTCCACTTCGCCTACCACGGCGCGGCGGCCGGCAGCCCGCGCACCGCCTCGATCGGCTTCGACCTCGGCGCCCACGCCCAGTGGAAGGTCACCGGCGACGCCGCCCGCAGCACCGGCGCGGCCCCCGTCCGGGTGCCCTTCGCCAAGCTGCAGGCCAGCCCGGTGCTGACCGTCGCCGGCCTGCCGGTGGTCGTCAACCTCGGCCTCACCTGCTACCTGGAGGTCAGCGCCGACGGCCAGGTCCACCTGGAGGCGGAGCAGGACGCCACCGGCACCTGGGCGGTGCGCGCCGACTACACCGGCGGCAAGGGCTGGACCCCGGCCACCAGCGCCGAGACCAAGGTCACCCCGGTGCGCGTGCTGCTCAACGGCAAGGCGGGCGTGCGGGCCGCGCTCGGCGCCGAGATCAGCCTCGGCCTGTACGACACCGTCGGTGTGGAGACCACCGTCGCCCCCTATCTGCGCGCCCAGGCGGAGGGCTCTCTGGTCGCCGACTCCTCCGGCAACCCGCCGCAGGCGCAGGGCAGTTGGTCGCTGGTCGGCGGCGTCGACCTGAACGGCTCGCTGCTCGCCCACCTGAAGGTCTTCGGCACCCCGATCATCGAGGGCAAGCTGCCCCTGCCGCCGTTCCACCGGGAGTGGCCGCTGCTCGCGGGCTCGGCGACGCTGCCCGCCCCGCAGCACAGCTGACCCCTCGCCACCTTCCGGGCCCCTCGGCGGAGTTCTCCGACCGGGGGGCCCTCGTCATGGGTAGGCTCGGATCGGAGGAAGGGGGGCGGTGTGGGGGGCAGACGTTCGGCGCTCGGCGGCGCGGCCGTCCTGGTCTGGGCCGGGACGCTGGTCCTGTACGCCGCCACCGGGATCGGCGGGTGGGCGGCCGTTCCGGCGCTGGCCGCGGCGGTGCTGGCCGCGCTGGCGCTGCCGACGCCGCCACGACCGGGCGCACGGGCGGACGGGCCCGGGAGGCGCGTCCAGAGCCCGCTGCCGACCGGGCCCGCACCCATGGGCCTGGGGTTCCCCGTCCCCGCGGGCCTGCCGCCGGGTCTTTCGGAGGGCCTTTCGGAGGCGGGGCCGGTGGGCAGCGGGCCGGTCTTCCGGTCCGACGTCTCCGGCAGCGTCCTCGCCTGGGCGGACGGCGACGCGGCGGTCGCCGGGAGCGGCACCGGGGCCGGGCACCGGCCCCTGCTGGAGTTCGCCGACGACCCGCTGACCCCGGTGGCCGCCGAGACCGTCACCGAGGGCCTGGAACGCCTCTTCCTCCGGCTCGGCCCGCCGCCGGGCGCGGCCCGCAGCCCCGACCGCACCGCCCCCACGCCCCGAGGTGACGACCGGTGACCACCCCCGAGGAGAGCCGCACCCGCCGTCCGACGGCCCTGGAGATCGCCACCCAGTGGGCCCGGCTTCCGCCCGAGCACCTGCGGGTGGCCCTGGAGCACCTCGAACTGGAACTCCGGCGCGAACACGCCCGGGAGAGTGCCAGGGAACGCCACCAGGCTTCGCTGGAACGCGAGCGGACGGCGTCGGCCTCGGTGCTCGAAGCGGCCCGGATGCGGGAGGAGCAGGTGACCGAGCGCGCCCGGATCGCGGCTCAGGACCGCACGGACCAGCGCGCCCACCAGCTCTACGTCGGCGGGCTGGTGGCCGGTTTCGTGCTCGCCGCCGGAATGCTCGCGGGCTCGGTGATCGTCGGCCTGGACGGCCGCCAGTGGCTGGCCGGCCTGCTCGCCGGGCCCGGCCTGATCGCCCTCCCGGGGGTCTTCGTCCTGCGCCGCGGCGACCGGCCCGCCGTACGCCCGCGCCCGCTCCCGCCGCCCACCTTCCCGGAGCGGCTCCCGGACGACCGGCCGGCGTAGCCGCGCGGCCCCGTGCCCGGAGGCGGGACGGCTACGGCCGTGGCCGCGAGGGCGACGGCGGTCGCGACACCGCCGGAACGGGACGTCAGGTGCCGCTGGTGGGGGCGTCGTCCTTCTTGACGCCCAGGAGGATCTGGTCCAGCACCGAGACGTCCGGGGCGGCCGGGTCGTCGTCCACGCCGCCGTCGAAGACCACGTAGCCCCCGCCCTTCGCGGGGAGGGCGGCCAGCAGGACGTAGCCCTGGGTGCCGTCGGCGTTGGTGATGTGCCAGCGGGTCGCGTAGCCGGCCACGCCGGCGACGGCGAGGCTGCCCGAGCCGTAGTCGGTCTGCGAGGTCATCCCGCTGAAGATCTGCTTGGCGACGGTCGGCATGGCGGCGTCGGCGGCGGCCTTCGCGCTGTCGCCCTGGATGGTGTTCTTCTCCACCGAGAACCGGCCGCGGATGCAGGCCTTGCCGTTCGCGCAGGTGTAGCGGCCGCTGCCGAGGTAGACCGACCACTGCGGGGTGTCGGTCGTCGTCACCTCCCAGCCCTCGAACACCGGGAGGGTGATCGAGTGCTGCTGGTCCGCGACGGTGCTCCTGAGGACCGGGGCGGGCTTGGGCGTGGCCGGCTTCGGGGTGGGGCCGGGGCTCGTGGTCGGGCCGGTGCTGCGGCTGACGGAAACGGTGGGGTCGGTGGTCGGGTCCGCCGCCGGGTCGCCGCCGTGGCTGAGCGCGACTCCGGCGATGCTGCCGCCGACCGCCAGGACGCCGACCGCGACGGCGATGATCACGCCCGGCTTGGCCCGCCTGGGGGCGGGGAGCGGGGCCGCGGCCATCGGCGGGTAGCCAGGGCCGGGCCGGCCGTAGCCCGCGGCCGGGAACGACTGCGGGCCCGGGTACGCCTGCGGGCCGGGGTAGGCCTGCTGGCCGGGGTGGGCCGGGTACGCCTGCTGCGCCGGGGGCGCCTCCTGGCCCGGGTAGCCGTAGCCGCCCTGGACCGGCCGGACGTCGCTGGTCCAGGCGTTGCCGTCCCACCAGCGCTCGTGGCCGGGGGCGCCGTCCGGACCGGGGACCGGGTACCACCCGGGAGGCGTCTCGTTGCTCACGGCCGTACGGTACCCGCCGGTGTGCGGCCCGTGGCGGCAGGGGTGCCGCGCCCGCCGCCGCCACCGCCGCGGGCGGTCAGCACGAGGGTCGCGGCCGTGGCCGCGGCGAGGGCGGCCCAGGCGGCGGTGAAGCCGTGGGTGGTGTCGCGGAGCAGCCCGAGGGCGGGCGGGACCAGGACGACGGCCAGTTGGTTGACGGCCATGACCAGCCCGAGGGCGAAGCCGGTCCGGCCCGGTGGGGCCGACTCCGCCAGGTGGGCCACCCAGGGGCCGTACCAGCCGATGCCGAAGAAGCCCAGCCAGGTGAACAGGAGGGCGGCCACCACGGGGGAGTGGCCCGCCGGCGTCGTCAGGACCGTCAACCCGGCCACCACCGCGCCCAGGCAGACCAGGACGGGCCGGTACCGCCCGGCACGGCTGCGGTCGCTCCAGGCCGCCAGCGCGATCCGGCCGGCCGCCCCCGCCACCTGGACCGCCACCAGGACGGCGGCGCTCGGACCGGGGCCGAGGGCCGTCACGTCGTGGAGGTACAGCGCGCCGAGCACGCCGATGCCGCTGTGCACCGAGACCAGGCTCAGGCCGGAGAACAGGATCCTCGTCATGGCCGGCTCGCGGAGCATCCGCAGCCGGGAGCCGACGGAGGCCGTCGGCGCGGCGGTGCCGGGAGCGGGGCGCACGGCCGTGGCGGCCGGCGGCCGCCGGTAGAGGGCGGTGAAGAGCCCGGCGCCCACGAGGGCGACCAGCCCGCCGACCACCAGCGCCGCCCGCCACCCGTGCGCCACGGCCACCAGCGGCAGGACGGCGGCGGCGAGTGCGCCGCCCAGCGGCAGCCCCGCCTGGCGGACGCCCATGGCCAGTCCCCGCTGCGCCGGGGCGAACCAGACGGCCACCGACTTGCTGCCGCCGGGCTGCACGGTGCTGTACCCGGCGCCGACGACCAGCAGGACGGCGAGCAGGGAGGCGTACCCCTGCGCCAGGCCGCCGAGGAGCAGGGCCGCGGCGACCACGGCGGAACCGATGCCGACGACCCAGCGCTCGTTGTGCCGGTCCAGGAGCGCACCGGCCACCAGCAGGCCGACCAGCGGCACCAGTTGGGAGGCGGACAGGAGCAGGCCGATCCGGGTCGTGCTGACGTCCAGTGACTGCTGCAGGGGGACGGCCATCGCCCCGATGCCCTGGACGAAGAAGCCGGAGGCGGCCTGGGTGACGGTGGCGACGCCGAGGACCACCCAGCGGTACCGGAGCGGGCGGGCGGCGTCCCCGACGGCCCTCGGCCCGGAGTGCTTTTCGGTGTCGGTGTGCTGACTCATGCTCAGCAGCCTGGTGTCATGGTCTTATGCATCTCAACCCTTACGGCGAAGGCGCCGTGCACCTCGCCGCGGAACTGGCCAACCGGCGCCCCGGAACCGCCGGGGAACTGGTGGACCGCTGCCGCGCGGCCGGGCTGGTGGTCGACGGACCGGTCCTGCCGGCGGACCTGGCGCGCATCCTGGCCCTGCTGGACAGCTGGGAGTCGGTGGTCGACGCGGCCGACGAGCGCGAACGGGCCGAACGGCTCAACCGGATGCTGGCCGCCGACGCCGCCCACCCCCGGCTGACCGACCACGCCGATGGCTGGCACCTCCACTACCGCGACGACCACCAGCCGTTCGCCGCCGTGCTGTCCACCCTGATCGCCGTCGGCACCGCCTTCCACCTGGTGGGCCGCGGCATGCACCGGCTCGGCCGGTGCGCCGTCGCCGAGTGCACCACCCTCTTCGCCGACACCACGCGGACCGGCCGCCGGCGCTACTGCTCCCAGCTCTGCGCCAACCGCGACGCCGTCCGCCGCCACCGCCGCGCGGCGCGACCGGCGACCGGCCCGGCCCGCGCGTGACCGTCCCGCCCGGACGGCGGGGACGTGTCGGAGGGCTGCGGCCGGAGTGGGACGTCGGGCCCGCCGACTTCCCGCCCCGGCCGTACCCGAAGGGCCGCGGGATCGTGCACCGCACCGCCTGGATACGATCGCACGATGATCACCACCAGCGCCCGCACCACGGTCTTCGACATCGACGGCACCCTCTGCTTCGACGGGCGGACGATCGACCGCCGGATCCTCGCCGCGCTGGCGGACTGCGAGCGGGCCGGGCACCAGCTGGTCTTCGCCTCCGCCCGGCCGGTCCGCGACCTCCTGCCCGTCCTCGACGGGGCCTTTCCCGCCGCCACGCTGATCGGCGGCAACGGCAGCCTGGTCTCCGTCGACGGCCGGGTGCGGGCGCGGGCCGCGTTCGAAGCCGGTGACCTCGACCGGCTGCTGACCGAGGTCGAGCGGTTCCGGGCGGGCTACCTCGCCGACGGCCCGTGGGACTACGCCTACACCGGACCGGCCGACCACCCGATCCGCGGCCGGGTCGACCAGGGCGGCCTCGCCCGCCGGGTGGAGCTCGCCGAACTCCCCGCCGTGGTCAAGTTCCTGGTGGTCGACGCGGCCGACCCGGCGGCCCTCGCGGAGGCCGGCCGCGCGCTCGGGATGACCGTCAACCACCACCTCGACGAGGCGATCATCGACTTCGCCCCGGGCACCACGAACAAGTGGGAGGCGCTGACCTCGCTGGGGATCGACGCGTACAACGCCTTCGGCAACGACATCAACGACCTCGACCTGCTGCGCAACGCCCGGCACTCCGTCCGGGTCGGCGCCCACCCGGGCCTGGACGGCGTCGCCCGCGTCACCGTCGCCGTCGAACCGGAGGCCGTCGCCGCCGAGATCTCCCGGCTGGCCGAGGCGCCCGGCCGGGGGCCGA
>NZ_JBHVJT010000130.1:6437-14125 GCF_042798815.1 Kitasatospora sp. NPDC057738
CCTCCTCCCCCTCGCCAGGTGAGGCGGCTACCCCACAAACTACCCCCCTCTCCTCGCCCACACCCCTCCCCCGCCCCCCCCCCCCCCCCGCGACCGTTCGCGTCAGGCCGACGCGGCGTCCGGCCCGGACACCGGCACAGGGGCAGCCCCCTGTGCCGGGCCGGTCGCCGGACCGGACGCCGGGCGGCCGAGGTGGCGGGCGAGGAAGCGGACCGCGCTGTCGGCCTCGAAGCGGGGCAGGTCCTTGTGCCGGCCGGTGTTCGCGTGCAGCGTCTTCTCCGTCGAGGCGAACGCGTCGAACAACGCCAGGCCGGCCTCGCGCGGGATGTGCTCGTCGTCCCACTGGAGGTCGAACTCGATCGGGACGGTGATCCGCCGCGCCTTCTCGGCCAGGGCGTCCGGCCAGTGCAGCCCGAACACCGCGGCCGTGATCCGGGGTTCGACCGCCACCAGCGGCACGCCGATCGCGGTGGCCATGTTGAGGCCGAAGTAGCCGACCGGCCCGTCGGTGCCGATCTCCGGAAGCTGCTGGAGCGCGTCCAGCGCCGCCCGCCACTCGGGCACGGCGAGCTCCGCCAGGTGCGCGTTGTAGCGCACCACGACCGGCCCCTCCGGCTCGCCCGCCGCCCGGGCGCGGTACAGCTCGGCGATCTCCGCCTCGTCGTGCGCGCTGCGCGGCCGGTCGCCGTGCCCGGGGGCGTCGAGGACGGCGACGTGGAAGCCGCAGCCGGCCACCAGGAGCCGCGCCCGGCCCGACATGGACGGGTGCTTCCTGTGAGTGCCGCCGCCGTGGCCCATCAGGACCAGGGGCGCACGACGGGTGCCGGAGGCGGAGGGCGCGCCGGCTCCGGCGCGGACGGGGGACCAGAGCACACCGGGGACGCCGCCCACGGTGAAGTCGCGCTCGATCATGCCGTTCGCCGAGGACTCGGCGGTGAACCGAAGAGACCGAGGAGACTGAAGAGACAGGGAAGAGTGCATCGGTGTTGCCTTTCGGGAATGCCTGCTCGAAGCGGCGCTCCCGGCGACACCTGGGTCAGTCGCCAGCCGTGATCTCCAGGGGGAGCACCCATATCGGTACTGCGTTCACGGGGCTCACCTCCTCGGGCGGTTTCACGGGCGACTGGAAGCTAACATCCCGGCAGCCGTCCCCGCCAGCGGATTTCCGACGCCCGGTCAAAAGCGTGGGAGAGTCGGGGAGAGGGGCGGAGGAACCGACTGCCGCCGGGCCCGTGGGGGAGAGCATGTCCGCGTCCGTCGATCCGGTACCGAGCCACCGCGCGATCGAGAACCTGATCGCGTGCTACGCCGAACTCGTGGACGACGGCGACTTCGCGGGGCTCGGCGCCCTGCTCGCCGACGCCGTCTTCGTCGGCAGCGGCGTGCCGGTCCGCGGGGCCGCGGCGATCGAGGCGATGTTCCGGGAGACGATCGCCGTGTACGCCGACGGGACGCCGCGGACCCAGCACGTCACCGGCAACCTGGCCGTCGAGGTCGACGAGCGGGCGGGGACGGCGGTCGCGCGCTCGTACGTCACGGTGCTGCAGGCGCTGCCCGAACTGCCGCTGCAGGCCATCGCCGCCGGCCGGTACCACGACCGCTTCGTGCGCGGGGAGGACGGGCGGTGGCGGTTCGCGGAGCGGCGGGTGAGGATCACCCTGGTCGGCGATGTGAGCCGCCACCTGCGGCGCTAGGGTGCGCGGACCAAGACGAGAGGGACGGCCGGGACGGGGACGTCCCCGGCGAAGAGGACCGCACCCGCCGCTACCAGGACGGGTTCCGGGCGGCCCAGCCCGAGGGCCGCACCGGCGACCCCCGTGCGCGGCCGTTCCGCACGCTCGGCCTGGCCGGCCGGAGCCGGGGCGCGGACGGGCGTTCCGGGTGTCCGGACCGGTGTTGCGGCCCCCTGCCCTCGGGCGGAAGCTGGAATTCGGAGGCCGGGCACCGGGCTCGGCCTGTAAATCCGTCGAACGGATACCTCCGATGTCACATTCCGAGGACAGCAGGGCGTTCGAACTTCTGGCCGCGATGGTTGCGGGTGATGCCGACATCAGCGACGGAATCGCGGAACTCGGGGCGCAGGGAATCGGTTCACTGGAGGAATGCGTCCGGGTGCTCCGGGAGGGCCTCCGGGCGTCGGCGGGGGACCGGGCCGACGCGCTGCGCCCGAGCGACCCCCTGCGCGCGCATGCGCCCGCGCCGCCGGAGGTCGCCGCCCGGATCGTTCATCAACAGCCCGACCTGCCCTTCATGTTCGAGGGGGAGCTGCACGACCCGCAGGACATCGCGCGGCTCAACGGCCGGGAACTGCACGCGGTGTCGACCCCGGGCGCCGGTCACCTGCTGGTCGTCGACGACATCGCGGTCATCGAGCAGTGGTGGCGGATCCTGTTCTTCGAGCAGTACGTGCACCGCGCGGGAACCTCCCGTGCGCTTTCGGCGGAACCGCAGCCGCGCGAGTTCCACCCCCGGACCTGGTTCTACGAGGACGACAATCTGGGCGGCGGCAATATCTTTCTGGATGCGAATAGGGGGTATTACGACCTGACGAAGGTCACCTATTTCCCCTTCGCCGACTGGAACGACAGGATCTCCTCCTTCTGGATGCTGGGCACGCAGGTGACGAGACTGTGGTCCGACATCCACTGGTCGGGGAACTCGCACACCTTCGTGCTGCCGTTCGGCACCCCGGAGTTCCGGCAGATGGAGTTGCGCAGCATCGGTTTCAACGACATCTCCTCCTCGCTGGAGACCTGGTAGGAGCCCGTACGCCCGCGTCGGTTCGGGGGATTGCGGCGGGGGTTCCGGCGTGGACGGGGCGGCGGGGGAATCCATGCCCCGGAAGGGCGCCGCAACCGGTCGTGCGCCCTCGGAAGGGAGAACAGTCATGCGTCGTCGGATTGCCGCGGTCGGGATGCTGGCCGCCGCCGGAGTGCTCGCGTTCGCCGTGCCCGCACAGGCGGCGACGGGGGTGCTGGTGGTGAACGGTGCGGCGCACCGGAACCCGGCGCGGGGGTGCTACCCGACCGTGTCGCCCGTAGTCGTCCAGAACCTCACGGACGCGAGGGTCGACGTGTACTCCGCGGCGAACTGTCAGGGGTCGCTGACGCGGGAGATCGCCGCCGGGATGTCCGCGGCGACGGTCGGGTTCAGCTACTTCGTCAACTGACGCCGGAGCAGGACCGGAGCACGGGAAGTCGGCCCCGCCGACTTCCCACGCCGTCACGAGGAGGTGCGATGGAGATCCCGGGGCCCGAACCGTGCGCCGACGGCGGGGTGGGCGCCATCGCGCGGGCGGGCGGCCTGCACGCCTACCAGCTGTGGCTGCACGCCGAGTACGGACCCGTCGCGCGGCTCCAGCTGCCCGGGGCCGGGACCGCCGTGTCGATCGCCGATCCGGTGCTGCTGGAGGCCGCGGTCCACCTCGACGAGCGGCCCCGGCGGCTGTTCTCCTTCCTGGACCCGCTGTTCGAGGCGGGCAACCTCCAGGTGCTCCCGGCCGACGAGCACGGGCCGTGGCGCCGGCTGCTGCTCACCGTCCTGGCCGGACGGCCCTCGCACGAACGGCACGTCGCCCGCTTCGCCGCCCTGGCGACCGGGCTCGCCGACCGCTGGGCCGCCCTGCCCGCCGGGCGGTCCGTCGAGCTCCAGCGGGAACTGGCCGGGCTCTCCCTCCGGATGGTCTGCGGCTACGCCCTGGGCGGCGAGGTCGAGGACCCGGACGGCGTGGTCGAGGCCTTCGAGGCGGTGCTCGCCGACCGGGTGGAGCGCCTCTACCGGGATCCGGCCGAGCAGGCCCCGGAGCAGCACGTCGAACGGACCGCGCGGGCCCTCGCCCGGCTGCGGGCGACGGTCGACCGGGTGATCGCCGCGCACCGCCCGGACGGCCCGGGCGCCGGCGGCCCCGGCACCCGCGACCGCGGCGCAGGCGGCCCCGGCACCGACAACCCCAACACCAGCACCCTCGACCGCAGCGACCTGATCGGCGCCCTCGTCGAGGCCGGCGAGAGCCCCGCGAGGATCCGTGACACCGTCCTCGCCGTGATGCTGGCCGCCCACCACACCACGGGTGTGGCCGTCTCCTGGACGCTGCACCTGCTCGCCGCCCACCCGGAGGCGGCCGCGCGCGTCACCGAGGAGCTCGACCGGGTCCTCGGCGACCGCCCGGCGCCCGACCACGCCGACCTGCACCGGCTGCCGTACCTGGGGATGGTCCTGCGCGAGTCGCTGCGCCGCTACCCGCCCGGCCCGTACGGCGCCCGGTGGACCGCCGGTCCGCTGGCCGTCGGCGGGTACACCGTCCCCGCCGGGGCGGTGGTCCTCCTCCCGATCCTGGCCGTCCACCTGAACCCCGCGTACTGGCCCGAGCCGGAGCGGTTCCGGCTCGAGCGGTTCACTCCCGAGGAGTCGGCGGGGCGCCCCCGGCTGGCCTGGATCCCGTTCGGCCTGGGCCCGCGTGCCTGCGAGGGGGCGGGCCTGGCCATGACGGAGGCCCTGGTGCTGCTGGCCGTCCTGCTCAAGCGGCTCGGCTTCCGGCCCGAGCCGGGCCACCGGGTGGTCCCGGTCGAACGGTTCGTGCTGTGGGCCGCCGACGACATCCGCATGCTGGTGAGCCCGCGCGCCGCGGACGGCCCGTCCCGCTGAGCGGTCTGGCGGGAACTCCTATCGCGATATATCGTGAGTTCCCGTCCGTGTCGCCGACCCCGACGCGTGACGACCATCGTCGAGTTCAGGACGGGAAGTATGCCGGGAGAGATCGTGCCCGCCGGGACGCACTCCGGCGGCGGCCCGCAGCAGTCCGGGATGCGGGCCTCCCATGCCGACCGGGACCGGGTGGCCGAGCTGCTGCGGATCGCTGCGGGCGACGGCCGGCTGACCCCGGACGAGCTGGACGAGCGCCTGGAGGCCGCCCTGTCGGCGCGGACGCTCGGCGAACTGGCCGGGCTGACGGCCGACTTGCCGCCGGTGTCGATCTCCGCCGACGGGGTGGTGGCGGAGGTCAAGGACGTCCTGCGGATCGACCAGCGGTGGAGCGCGGTCAGGCGGGAGGGGCGCTGGGTGGTGCCGCGACGGCTGGAGCTCTTCGTGGAGTGGTGCGACGTGACGCTCGACTTCACCCAGGCGGTGATCACCCAGGACACCCTGCGGATCGACCTGGACATGGAGGGCAAGACCCTGACGCTGATCACCGGGCCCGGCGTCGTGGTCGATTCCGACGCCCTGGCACTGGAGTTCAGCAGGGTCAGGAACGACCGGGCGCCGGACTCCGGCGGGCCGGTCGCCCTGCGCGTGGAGCTGGTCGGCCGGAAGCGCCACGGCCGGATCGTCGTGCGGCAGCCGCGGCGGACGGCCGGCCAGTGGCTGCTGCGCAAGCCCGTGGCGCTGCCTCCCGGCGGCTGACGGGCCGCCGCGGCTGCCGCGGGTTCGTGTCGTGCGCCGCAACCGTCGAGGTCCGACCGGTTCTGCCCTACCCTTCCTCCATGCTCTCTGTGGTGGTGGCCCCCTGGATGGGCGACTCGAAGCCGGTGTTCCTCCACAACCCGGACGAACTGCACGACGCCGCGAGCACGATGAAGGTCGCCGTGCTCGCCGCGCTCTGCCGCGGCGGCGTCAGTCTCGACGCCGAGGTCCCCGTGGTGAACCGCTTCGAGTCCGTCGTGGGCGGGGAGTTCGGCAACGACCCGGACCGGGACAGCGACCCGCTGCCCTGGGAACTGCTCGGCACCCACGTCCCGCTCCGGCTGCTCGCCGAGCGGATGATCACCCACTCCTCCAACCTCGCCACCAACATCTGCCTGGCCCGCACCACCCAGCAGGCCGTCGCCGACGTGTGGCGCCGCGCCGGAGCCACGCACAGCGCCACCCCGCGCGGGATCGAGGACTACGCGGCGCGCGCCCGGGGCGTGCACAACCGGGTGAGCGCCCGCGACCTGGTCCGGCTGCTGCGCTCGCTCGCCGACGAGCCCGAACTCCTCGGCCTCCTCGAATGCAACGAGTTCCGGGTGGACCTGGCCGCCGGGCTCCCCTCCAACACCCGGATCGCCTTCAAGAACGGCTGGATCCCCGGCACCCGGCTCGGCGTGGGCCTCATCCAGGCGGCCGACTGCCCGCCCTACCTGATCGCCGTCTGCTACACCGGCCCGCTCGCCGACGGCACGGACCGCACCGACCCGGCGGCCCGCCTGCTCGCCCGCATCTCCAAGGCGGTGTGGGACCGCCGGGACCAGATCAGCCGGCCGGTGCCCTCGGCCCGCCCGGCGCCGCTCCGTTCGGCGGGTTGATCCCTACGAGCCCGTGGTGGCCGGCGCGTGACGCTGCGGAGGATCCGCTGACGGACGGCCCGGACGCGCTCCGGGCCGTCCCGCTCGGGGCGTGCGCCGGGGAACCGGCGCCGATCGCACACGCATGACGGCCCGTCCGTTGCGGTATCGGATTGAAGGGTCCTGCTCAACGGCTGCGCGAGGGTTCGGGGGTGGTCGGCGTGTCGTCCCGGCTACGGATGTTCGCCCGGTGGATCACGGCGGTCGCGCTCGCGGCGGCGTACGCGGCCCTGCACCTGCTGGTCAACGTGGGCGTGGGCCAGCAGGTGCGCGCGAGCAGGGCGGGGGCGCTGTGGTGCGGGGCGGTCGCCCTGGCACTGCTCGGGCCCGCCCTGTGGCTGCGGCACCGCCGACGGGCGGGGGTCGCCGAGATCGTCGCGCTCGTCGACCGCTACGGCACCCGGCGGCCGCGATGCCGGCGGGCCGTCCTGGCCGCCAACACCGCAGGGTGCGTGCTGGCCGGGGGCGGCGCGCTCGCCGTCGCCGTGTCGGAGCGCAGCGCCGCGCTCCCGCCGGAGGCGTCGCTCCTGCTGCTGGCGGGCGGCGTCGCGGCGGCGGGGGCCGGCCTCCTGGTCCTGCGCAGCACCCGTCCGTACGCGGCTCGCGGGGCGGCCCAGGCCCTGCTCCGGGACGGTCGCAGACCCGTGCTCTACCTGCGCAGCTTCGACGACGACGAGGCGGCCGCCCGGGTGGACGACAGGGCGAGGAGCGACCTCCGCGCGCGGGAGGTGCAGTTCGCCGCCGCGCTGGGCGCCGTCGGTCCCGTGATCGCGGTGGGGCGGCCGGGGGAGACCCTTCCGCTCCTGGGCGCGGCCCGGTTCTACCTGCCGCTCGACGACTGGCAGGGTACCGTGCGGCGGTTGATGGACCTGTCCCAGCTGATCGTGCTGCGGCTGGGGCCGGGGGAAGGGCTGCGGTGGGAGATCGGGGAGGCCCGGGCCACGCAGCCGCCGGCGAAGCTGATCCTGCTGGCCCCGCGCGGCTTTCCGGAGCTGGCCGGCCAGGTGAACGCGAGCCTCCCCACCCCGCTGCTGCCCAGGGAGATGGTCGTGGGCGGGCACTGGGTCGGAGCCGTCATCGCCTTCGACGCCCACTGGACCCCCCGGGTGTTCCCGGTGAAGGAGCGCAGGGGGCGGACGGCGTGGACGGCCCGGTCGGGCGGCTCCTCCCTGCGGACGCCCACCGTGCACCTGGTCCGCACCATCCACACGGCGCTGGCCGCGACCGGGAGGCGGCAGCGGGCGATGGCCTGGAGGGCGCAACTCGCCACCAGGAAGGCCGACCTGGTGATGGCGGGGCTGGCCCTCGCGCTGGTCCTGCCGGGGTGGCTCGGGTACCGGATCCTGCAGTTGGCCGGTCGCTGAACCT
>NZ_JBHVJT010000131.1:0-14098 GCF_042798815.1 Kitasatospora sp. NPDC057738
GAGCCGGGCGCCGGCCGGCTCCGCGCGCGCGGGGGAGGGGGGTCAGGCGGCGGCGTTCTGCCGGCGGGCGCGGACGCTGGTGACCAGCTGGGCGCGGATGCGGGCGGGGACCTCGGGGGCGAAGCGGGCCAGGTAGTGGTTCAGGTGGGTCTCGTCGCCGGCGAGGAAGGGCAGGTCGAAGACCAGGAGCTTGCGCACCGCGAGCAGCGGGACGGGGGCGCGCAGCGGCCTGAAGGTGTGGTTCCACAGGCCGGGTTCCTCGCAGACCGGGTGGAACTGGCCGATCATCAGGCCCTGTTCGACGAACTCGTCCTTGGCCTTGCGCTGGAGCTCGTCCAGCACGGTGGAGTCCTCGCGGTCCAGCTGGGGCATGACCAGCAGGACGGTGAGCAGTTCGCGGTCGGACTCCTCCGTCAGGGCGGCGAGCAACTCGTCGTAGCGGGCGCGCAGTTCGGCGACCAGGCGGGGCAGGTCCCCGTCGGGGGAGCCGTCGGCGACGGCGATGTGGAACAGGCCGCGGCGCAGCGAGGGCTGGGTGTAGGGGCAGACCGGGCCGCTGCGGCCGAGGTCGGGGTGGGCGGTGGTGAGGAAGGCCCGCGCCCAGGCGAGGGTCTCGGCGGCCTCGGGGCGTTCGGCGGCGTGGCCGGCGTCGATCTGTCCGGCGCTGTACAGACGCAGCGCCGAGGAGCCGGCGGGGGCGGCGGGCAGGGCGGGGGCGGTCATCGGGGCCCCCGCCACACCGGGGCCAGGCGGGGGCCGCCGCCGGGCAGGGCGATGGCCTCGCCGAAGCGGGTGAAGCCGCCGCCGGCGAGCAGGTGGGCCCCGCCGGGGGAGCTGGTCTCGGCGTAGGCGGCCTGGCCGGTGGCGTCGACCTCGGCGAGGAAGGCGTGCAGCAGGGCCCGGCCGGTGAGGGTGCGGCGGGCGTCGGGGTGCACGCCGACGAAGGCGAGGTAGTGGTGGGAGCGGTGGCGCGGGTGGCGCAGGGTCTGCAGGCGGGTGATGGCGGCCAGGCGGCGGGCGGGCCCGTCGTGGCCGGCGGCGTCGATCGCCTCGGCGAGGGCCCGGGTGGCGGCGCCGTCCTTCGGGCCGGGGTCGTCCCAGTGGCCGGGCGGCAGGAACAGCAGCGCCCCCAGCGGCTCGCCGTCCTGCGCGGTGTCGTCGCCGGTGGCCCGGTGGGCGACCAGGGCGCCCCGGTGGGCCAGGCACTGCTCGACGTGGACGCGGAAGAAGGCGGGCATCACGCGGGCGCGGTGGCCGGGGTCGGGGAAGGCCCAGAGCATCAGCGCGTCGTCGGCGAAGGCGGCGGCGAGCACGTGGGCGAGGGCGTCCTCCTCGCCCGGGCGGGCCGGGCGCACGACGGGCCGCAGGGCGGGCCGCAGGGCGGTGCCCGCGGCGGCGGGCAGGGCGGTGGTGGTGGTCAACGGGCACTCTCCTCGAACGAGGGGGCGGACGAAGGGGAAGGCGGGTCAACGGTCACATCGGTCGTATCGGTCGTACCGGTGGTACCGGGGGCGGCGGTCACGTCGGGCGCACGGGATGCGGCGGTGGCACCGGCCGCACCGGCCGCACCGGCCGCGGCGGCCAGGGCGGTGACCCGCGCGTGCAGCGGCTCCACCCACTCCTCCGCCTCCGGCTTGATCAGCACGCTGCGCAGCACCCGGGCCCCGCCCGCGTCCGCGCGCACGCCGGGGTGGCGGCGGGTGAAGTCGGCGGCGTCCACGCGCAGCACGCTCAGGTAGACGGGGTCCCGCTCGTCGGCCATGCCCCGGCGCAGGACGTGCTCGCTGGCGGCGTCGATCGCCGACAGCGCGGGCGCCGGCGTCCCGGGGACAGTGGGGAAGTAGGTGAGGATGTCCAGCTGCGGCCGCTGGTGCAGCGTCAACTCATCGCTGTTGTCGATCAGTTCGGCCCAGGCCAGGGCGGCGCGCCGGCTCGCGGCCAGCCCCGCGCCCAGGCCCTCGGGGGTGAGCGGCAGCAGCTGCAGGGTCAGCCACAGCGCGGCGGCCGAGGCCCCGGCGCGCGAGCACTCCAGGCTGATCTCGCCCAGGTGCAGTTCGGCGTCGGTGAAGTAGGTGTACGGGGAGTCGTGGGCGAAGTGCCGCCCGATGCCGGGGTCGGCGAACAGCACCGCCCCGCAGCCGTAGGGCTGCAGGCCGTGCTTGTGCGGGTCGACGGTCACCGAGTCGCAGCCGGCCACGGCCCGCCACGGCGCGGTGTCCACCCCGAGCGAGGCCGCGAGCGCGTCGTCGGCGGCCAGCAGCGCGAAGAACCCGCCGTAGGCGGCGTCCACGTGCACCCGCGCCCCGTAGCGGCGGGCCAGCGGGAGGATCTCGTGCACCGGGTCGACGGCGCCGGGCCCGGTGGTGCCGCAGGTGACCACCACCGTGCCCACCCGCCCGGTGCGCAGCAGTTCCTCCAGCGCGCCGACGTCCATCCGGCCCTCGGCGTCGGCCGCCACCGCGTGGCTCTCGACGCCCAGGACGTGGCACATCCGGCTGTGGGTGTAATGGGCCTGGGCGCTGTGGGCGACGCCGAGGCCGGGGTGGCTCTGGCGCGCCACGTACAGCGCCTCCAGGTTGGCGATGGTGCCGCTGCTGGTCAGGTGGCCCACGTGCGCGGGCAGCGCGAACATGGCGGCGAGCTGCGCGACGCACTCGCGTTCCATGTCGTTGGTGGCCGGCCCGCCCTCGTAGGCGTGGTTGTTGGGGTTGAAGCGCATCGCCGTCAGGTAGCCCACGACCGCCGCCGGGTGCGGGGGCTTGACCATCTGCCCGGCGTAACGCGGGTGGAAGAACGGGTAGTTGTGCTCCAGGCGCTTGGCGAAGCGCTCGAACGCGGCGGCGAAGTCCGCCTCGTCCACCAGGTGCGAGGGGTGCGGCCGCAGCGGTCCGAACCGCTCGCCCCACCGCTCGGCCACCTCGGCCGCCCTCGGCAGCCAGTACCGCAGGTCCACGCTCCGGCCCTTCCCCTTCGAGTCCTTCGACAGACGGGGCCGGCGCGCGGGTGAGCAGCACGCCGGGCCCCCGGCGAGTACGAGCGTTCACCGCGAGCCGAGTCCTTGAGCGTTCCTCGACCGCGTCCGCAGCCACGGTGGCGGCGCCGCGCAAGGCGCCCGCAACACCCGCAGCTCACCCACCGCGGCGCCCGCCGGCCCCACCCGCACCGCCCCCCACCGGCCCGAAGGGCGCCGCCCGCGGCCCCAGCCGGACCCCAGCGCGGCACGAGCGGACGCTGCTGCAATCACCCCCGGACAAGGCCGCCCCCACCCGGGAGAGGCCGGGGGAGCCCACCCGGGAGGAGAGACGCGATGGTGACCAGACGCAGGATGATCGGCGCCGCCCTGGCGACCGGGGGAGGAGTCCTGCTCGTGCGCACCACCCAGCACCCGGCCGCCTCCGCCTCCGCCTCCGCCGCCTCCGCCGCGCAGGACGCGGGGCACGCCCACCCCGCGGGCGCCGCCGCCCCCGACCCGGGCCCCGACGCCGGCCCCGCGCTCGCCCCGAAGTTCACCACCGCCCTGCCGCTGCCCCCGGTGCTCAGCCCCGTCTCCACCGACGGCGGCGCCGACACCTACGCGGTGACCATGCTGCGCTCCTTCGCCCGCATCCTGCCCGGGCACCGCACCGACGTCCTCACCTACAACGGCGCCTTCCCCGGGCCCGTCATCCGCGCCCGCTCCGGACGGCCGGTGATCGTGCGCCAGACCAACCTGCTGGACGACCCGGTCTCCGTCCACCTGCACGGCTCCTCCGTCCCCGTCGACAGCGACGGCGGCCCGATGAACCTGCTGAACGCCGGCGCCACCCGCACCTGCACCTACCCCAACGACCAGCCCCACGCGAGCCTGTGGTTCCACGACCACGCCCACCACCTGGAGTCCGAGCACGTCTACCGGGGACTGGCCGGCACCTACCTGCTCACCGACGCCACCGAGGCCGCCCTGCCGCTGCCCTCGGGCCGCTACGACCTGCCCATCGCACTGCGCGACGCCCGCTTCGACGCCTCCGGCAACCTCGTCTACCGCATGGACGACGCCGCCGGACGCGCCACCATCCTCGCCAACGGCCGCCCCTGGCCCAAGGTCGACGTCGCCGCCCGCCGCTACCGCATCCGCCTGCTCAACTCCTCCAACCTGCGCTTCTTCTCCCTGCGCCTGGCCGACGGCGGCCCCATCACCTGGATCGGCTCCGACGGCGGCCTGCTGGAACGCCCCCACACCACCGACACCGTCGACCTCTCGCCCGGCGAGCGCGCCGACGTCGTCATCGACTTCTCCCGCTACCGCCCCGGCACGAGCGTCGTGCTCACCAACTCCATGCCGCCGGGCCCCGCCGAACACATCGGCCAGGTGCTGCGCTTCGACGTCGGCCGCCCCGCCCCCGACCCCTCCTCCGTCCCCGACCGGCTGCGCACCCTGCCGCCGCCGGGACCGGTGGCCCGCGAGCGCACCGTCGTGCTCAAGGTCGAGGAGGGCGGCGCCGGCGCCGCCCCGCGCGGCCTGATCGACGGCAAGGTGTACGACCCGGCCCGGGTGGACGCCGCCGTCGCCTTCGGCACCTCGGAGATCTGGACCGTCCACAACGCCAACACCGACATCCCGCACAACTTCCACCTGCACCTGGTGCAGTTCCGCGTCCTCCAGCGCAACGGCAGGGCCCCCGGCCCCGAGGAGTCGGGCCTCAAGGACACCGTGCGCCTGATGCCCGGCGAGAGCGTGCGCCTGCAGGCCGCCTTCGACTCCTACCGCGGCCGCTACCCCTACCACTGCCACCTGCTGGACCACTCCGCGATGGGCATGATGGCCCAGATGGAGATCGCCTGAGCACCCGAGAGCCCGGCCACCCGGCCACCCGGCCACCCGATCACCCGGCCACCCGGCCACCCGAGAGCCCGATCACCCGAGAGCCGGCCCCCGCCGGGCCGCCCGCCGTGACGCGGGCGGCCCGAGGACGCGTCAGGACGCGTGGATGCCCTGCCCCGGGGTGAGGATCCCCGCCGGGTCCCAGCGCCGCTTGGCCGCCACCACCCGCTCCCACAGCCCCCCGTAGTGGCGCTGCCAGTCCGCGCGCGTCATCCCCGGCACCGCCCCGATCAGGTACCGCTTGCCGCCCAGCTCCACCGCCAGGTCGTACAGCAGCCGGTTGCGCTCCAGCATCGCCGCCGTGTCCGACCCCGGCCCCGGGAAGGCCAGCAGGTCGAAGTGCCAGCCCACCTCCTCCCGCCCCGGCAGCACCGCCAGCGGCGCCTTCACCTTCGAGCGCAGGTACGGGTAGAACAGCAGCAGCCCCGCCCCCAGGTCGGCGGCGGTCAGCACCTCGGCGGCCCGCGCCATGAACGCCCGCGCCGTGGACGCCGGCAGGAACACGCTCAGCCACGGCTTGGGCAGCGCCCAGAACCCGGCCGCCCGCAGGTACCCCGAGAAGCCGTCCACCCGGTAGGCGTACTCCCGCCAGCTCTGCTCCACCACCTCCGTCTCCACCGGCGCCAGCCCCGCCAGCAGCGCCGCCCGGTCCACCGCCTGCCCGGCGTCCGCGAACGCCACCAGCTCCGCCTTGTAGCGCCAGCGCGAACCGTCCGCGCTGCGCACCACGTCGCCGACCTGGAAGTCGAAGCGGCGCCGGGCCAGCACCTTCTCCTGGTCGGCGAGGTAGGCGTCCAGGTCGTCGTAGTACAGCGAGAAGACGTGGGCGCGCTCGGGCACCCGCACCAGGGCGAGGGTGACGCGCACGATGACGCCGACCTGGCCGCCGCCGGCCAGCACCGCCTCGAACAGCTCGCGGTTGCGGGCGGGGGAGGCGGTGACCAGCTCGCCGGTGCCGGTCACCACGTCCAGCTCCAGCACGTTGTCGACCTGCATGCCGTGGCGCTGCACGCCGCCGCCGATGCCGCCGACGCTCAGCGTGCCGCCCACCGACAGGTGCAGGTAGTCGGTGAGCACCGGCGGCACCCAGCCCGCGGCCAGGCCCGCCTCGGTGACCTGCGCCCAGGTCGCCCCGGCCTCGACCACGGCGCGCCCCGGGCGCACCGAGACGATCTTCGACAGGCCGCGGGCGTCGATGGCGACGCCGCCGCGGGGGTTGGCCTGGCCGTAGCTGGAGTGCGACTCCAGTCCGGCCTCGCCGAGCTGCGCGAGGTCCCCGCTCTGCCCGTTGACGGCCACCGGGATGCGGTGGCGGCGGGCGAAGGCGACCAGCTGCTGCACGTCGCGCACCGAGCCGGGGCGCAGCACGGCCCGGGGCGCGGCGGTGACGAGGTGTCCGAAGTCGCCGGAGAAGCGCTCCAGGCCCTCGCCCCGCAGGGTCACCGTGCCGTCCAGGGCGGGCAGCCGGGCGATGTCGGCGCCGGTGTCCGTGCCGGTGTCCGCGTCGGCCTCGGTGGCCCAGGCGGCGGTGGCGGTGTTCCAGCCGATGACGGCGGTGAGGGCCCCGGCGCCGGCCGAGGTGAGGAGGGCGCGGCGCGACAGTCCTGACCTGCTCATATCAGAATTTCTCCGATCAGTCGTCAAATAGGGATTGTTGTACCGCAACTATCGGGTGATCACCTACTGGCGTGCACCGGTGATCTGCTGCTCGATGCGCCGCAGCTCGGCCATCGGGTACTCCCACATCCGCACCTGGTGGGCGGGGGCGTGGGCGGGAACGTGCGCGCACGCCGCCCGCGCCTCGTCCAGCAGTGCCTGCCGCGCCCCGGGCAGGTGGGCCACCCGCGGCCCCTCGGCGGCCTCCCGCAGGACGAACGCCAGCTTGTAGGCGTGGGCGGCCGGGCTGACGGCGAACAGCGCCCGGTACACCCACAGGCCCTCCTCGCCGCGCAGGATCCGCTCGTTGTGGCTCAGCAGCCGTACCCGGGCCTTCAGCACCATGTCCTCGTGCACGCTCATCGCGCCCGTCCCCCTTCGTGGTTCGTGTGGTCCCCCCTCCGCCCGCCGCCCCCGGTGCGGGGGCAGCACGCCGTGCGCGCCGGCCGCCCTGGAAAGGACGGCCGGCACGGGATGCGGAAGGGGATGCGCACGAGTCTGCGGGCGCGCACCGACGCGCGGCAAGGCGGAAGAAGGGTGGGCTGCGTCCTACCGAACCCTTGCCCGACCTGGCAGGATGGGGGTCGGCACCCTCCGGGCCGGGCGCCGCGGGGCCGAACTTTCGAGTCCGGACTCCCGGGCCCGGGTTCCCGAGCCCGAGCCCGAGCCCGAGCCCGAGCTCCCGAGGCGGAGCCGGAGGAGGCGGGCCGTGACCCACGTGCAACCGGGCTCCGACAACCGCACGACTAGACCGCGGGGACCATCCCGAGCAGCTCGCTCAGGCGGCGGACCGTGGCGGGCGACTCGCGGTGCAGGCCGGCGACGTCGAGGCCCTCGTCCCCCAGGATCATCAGCAGCGCCTGCTCCCCGATCGCCAGCACCACGACGTAGCCGCTGTTGCAGCGGGTGACCACGTCGCGCAGGCCGCCCACGCCGACCTCGGCCGCGGTGCGCCGGCCGAGGCCGAGCATGGCGGCCGACAGGGCGGCGGCCGACTCGGGGTGGACGGCGGCCGTGTCGGCGGCCACCAGCAGGCCGTCGGTGGTGGAGATGACGCTCTCCGAGATGCCCATGACCCGGTCGCGGAGGGACTTCAACTCGTCGACCAGCACGGCGGTCGGTGTCTGGCTGCTCATGGTGCGCTCTTCTCGCTCTGCTCGGTCGTCTCGGTGCGCGCGGTGTGCTCGGCGCGGTGTGCGTTCGGTGGACCGTCGGGAGCGGCCGCCGCTCCCTCGGATCGGGCGGGCGGGCCGCCCGGACCACCCGGACCACCCGGGCCGCGTCCGCCGCGGACGCGGCGCGGCAGCGGCCCGGTGTCGGCCGGCGGCGGTTCGCTCGTCGGCATGCGCGGGGCCACGCTCGGTGCCAGGGGAGCCGGGTGCGCCGGTTCCCGGTGGAGCAGGTGCCGGGCGTCCATCCGTACGAGGTCGAGGAGCACGGCGAACACGCCGCGTCCCAGGGCGAAGCCGAGGTCGCGCGCGGTGCGGCGGCCGGTGGCGGCGGCCAGGATCTCCCGGTAGCGGACCGGGATCCGCAGCGCGCCGGACTCGGCCCGGGCGGCAGGACGGATCCGGATGCGGGCCAGTTCGCCGGGCGGTCCCCAGAGGCGGGTCAGCAGGGCCGTCCGCCGGGCGGTCTCCTCGAAGAGCAGCTCCGGCTCGATGCCCGGGCGCAGCGCGATCCCGGCAGGCGGCGCCGCCTCGGCGGTCTCCCAACTGCCGGGCGGGCTCAGCGCCAGGGCGAAGGCCCCGTCGAAGGCGGCGGCGGCGCAGACGGCTTCGAGCTCGGCGGCGCCGATCGACCCCTGAGCCACCAGGGCCGCACCGAGGTCGCCGCCCCAGGTCGGGGGAGCGTCGGCCGGCCGGCCGACGGACGCGGCCGTCTCGGCGGACGCCCACTCCTCCTCGCCGACGCGCCGGGACTTCAGCAGCAGGGTCTCGGCGGTCGGGGCCCCGGGGGTCTCGACCGCGGCGACCAGACCCTGCTCCAGGTGGATCGTGCCGCCCGGTGCGCCGGAGACGGTGACCGAGCCGGTGAACTCCGTCCGGCGCAGCGCGAGCAGCAGCGCGGGCACGTTGCGCGCGGTGGGCGGAGCCGGCGTCGTGGGAGCCGCGGGCACGGCGGGCGGCGCCGTGTCGTGGGACGGGTCGGTCATGCCAGCAAGTCCTGCGCGCGGTCGGCGGTCTGGCGGACGGCCAGCGCCAGGTTGGTCCGTTCCCGGTCCAGCACGGTGGCCAGCAGCAGGGGGTCGCCCTTCCGGGACACCACCTGGACGACCTGGTGATGGCGGGTGCTGGTGACCACCAGGCTCTCCAACTCGCTCTCCGCCCCTGCCTCGTACAGCCGCTCGCCGATCAGGTTGGTCAGCTCGGCGAGTTCGGCCCCGGTCCCGAGCAGCCGGTGGTCCCCGGCGGACCGGTAGCTGAGACCTGTGACGGCGTCGACGAGCGCGGCACCGACCACTCCGGGGGAGCCGAGCACATCGGAGAGGGAAGCTTCGAGTGCGCGCACCAGTACCCCTTCACGTTCTGAACCCCGGCAGCGTACTTTATTCCATCATTTTCACGAGGTGACCACAACCGGTGGCTTCTTGCTACTTTGTTCCTGCACACGGGAGTTCCGCCCGGAAGTCACGCAAAGGACGAACAGCGCATGAACATTGACGACGCACTCAAGGACGCGATGGCCATCGAGGGGGCCATCGGAGTGGCCGTGGCCGACTACGAGAGCGGTATGTCGCTCGGGTTCCTCGGCGGGGGGCAGCAACTCGACCTGGAGATTGCGGCCGCCGCCAACACCGAGGTCGTTCGTGCGAAGATACGCGCCCTGGCCGCGCTGTCGATCGACGATGTCATCGAGGACGTCCTGATCACCCTCGGCACCCAGTACCACCTGATCCGCCCGCTGACCCGCGGTCACGGCTCGCTCTTCCTCTACCTGGCGCTGGACCGCTCGCGCGCCAACCTTGCGCTCGCCCGGCACGGTCTCAAGCGCATCGAGGCCGCTCTCGACGTCTAGCCGAGGCCGGGCCGGCGGCCCGGGTGTCCGCGCCCCGTCCGGAACGCCCGCTGGAAACCGCCAAGCCCTGCCCGAAGGACCGTCCGGAAGGCCCCGCGCGGGCCGCGTGCCGCGCGTGGAATTCCGGGCGGAGCGAATGCGGGGTGTTACGAACCGACTACGGAGATCCGTCCGCGGGAATCGGGCCGCGAATTTCGCGGGTGTGCGCCGAGCACGGAGATGCGTGACTTTCCGATGACTGGGCGTCATATGCGCCCGCTGTTCCGGCCGGCGACGGGGCGCCGGAATACCGTGGTCGAACCGTCGAACCGTCGAACCGTCGAACCGTCGAACCGTCGAACCGTCGAACCGTCGAACCGTCGGTGCGCCGGTGTTTCGGCGGTGCCGCGGAATCGGCTCGACCACGCCGCGCGCGGCACGAAGGAGCGACCCCGACCCGCCTCGACCGAACGGCGTCGGGTCTAGCCTGGGCCGCATGTTCGTACTTGAGCTGACGTACACCGCCGACGTGGAGTCGATCGACGCCGTGCTGCCCCGGCACATCGAGTGGCTCCGGGAGCACTACGCGGCGGGCACCTTCCTCGCCTCGGGGCGCAAGGTGCCGCGCGACGGCGGGGTGATCCTCGCGGTGGGACCGGACCGGGCCGCCATCGAGGCGCTGGTGGCCACCGACCCGTTCGTGCGGGCCGGGTTGACCGAGTACCGGGTGACGGAGTTCCTCGCCACCACCACCGCCGAGGAGTTGGCGGCCCACCGCCAGCAACTGCCCGCCTGAGCCCTGCCGCCCCGCCCGTCCCCGTCCGTCGGTGGTGCCCCGGGCCGTTCGCGCGGTTCGGGGCACGGTCGCGTTCTGGCTACGATCGGTGAGCGCGGAGCGACGACGTATCGCGAGTACCGACTTTCGGCGGGAGAAGACGGATGGCACACGCACGGGCCGGGCAGCCGGCGCAGCCCGGTGACCTGGTGGACGTGGCGCGGCTGGTGACGGCGTACTACGCGCTGAACCCGGACCCGCAGGAGCCCGGGCAGCGGGTGGCGTTCGGGACCTCGGGGCACCGGGGCTCGTCGCTGGACGCGGCCTTCAACGAGGACCACATCGCCGCGACCACGCAGGCGATCTGCGAGTACCGGGCCGAACAGGGCGTCGCGGGCCCGCTGTTCCTGGGCGCCGACACCCACGCCCTGTCCGAGCCCGCCCGGGCCACCGCCCTGGAGGTGCTGGCCGCCAACGGCGTGCAGGTGCTGATCGACGCCGCCGACGGCTACACCCCCACCCCGGCGGTCTCCCACGCGATCCTCGCCCACAACCGGCGCAGCCCCCGCGCGCTGGCCGACGGCATCGTGGTCACCCCCTCGCACAACCCGCCGCGCGACGGCGGCTTCAAGTACAACCCGCCCAGCGGCGGCCCGGCCGGCTCCCAGGCCACCGGCTGGATCCAGGACCGCGCCAACGAGCTGATCCGCGAGGGCCTGCGCGGCGTCAAGAAGGTCCCCTACGCGCGGGCGCTGGCCGCCGCCACCACCGGGCGCCACGACTACCTCACCGCCTACGTCGAGGACCTGCCCTCCGTCCTGGACCTGGACGCGGTGCGCGACGCGGGCCTGCGCATCGGCGCCGACCCGCTCGGCGGGGCCTCGGTGGCCTACTGGGCGCGCATCGCCGAGACCCACCGCCTGGACCTGACCGTCGTCAACCCGGTGACCGACCCGACCTGGCGGTTCATGACGCTCGACTGGGACGGCAGGATCCGCATGGACTGCTCCTCCCCGGCCGCGATGGCCTCCCTCATCGGCCGCAAGGACGAGTACGCCATCGCCACCGGCAACGACGCCGACGCCGACCGCCACGGCATCGTCACCCCCGACGGCGGCCTGATGAACCCCAACCACTACCTCGCGGTGGCCGTCGACTACCTCTACCGCCACCGCGCCGACTGGCCCGGCGACGCCGGCGTCGGCAAGACCCTGGTCTCCTCCTCCATGCTCGACCGCGTCGCCGCCGACCTCGGCCGCACCCTGGTGGAGGTCCCGGTCGGCTTCAAGTGGTTCGTCGACGGCCTGCTGGAGGGCTCGATCGGCTTCGGCGGCGAGGAGAGCGCCGGCGCTTCCTTCCTGCGCCGCGACGGCGGGGTGTGGACCACCGACAAGGACGGCATCCTGCTCGCCCTGCTGGCCTCCGAGATCACCGCCGTCACCGGCGCCACCCCCAGCGCCCACTACCGCGAACTGACCGAGCGCCACGGCGCCCCCTCCTACGCCCGCGTGGACGCCCCCGCCGACCGCGAGCAGAAGGCCCGCCTGGCCCGGCTGTCCCCCGAACGGGTCGGCGCCGGCGAGATCGCCGGCGAGAAGATCACCGCCGTCCTCGCCAAGGCCCCCGGCAACGGCGCCCTGATCGGCGGCATCAAGGTCTGCACCGAGAACGCCTGGTTCGCCGCCCGCCCCTCGGGCACCGAGGACGTCTACAAGATCTACGCCGAGTCCTTCCACGGCGACGAACACCTCGCCCGGGTCCAGGACGAGGCCCGCGCCCTGGTCGGCGAGGTCCTGCGGGGCTGACCCCCGCACCGGGCGGCCCCGGCCCGGCACGTTCCGCCGGACCGGGGCACCCCCGGCACCTCCCGGGCCCGCCGCCCGGGCCTGCCGGGTCGGGGCACCCCCGCACCTCCCGGGCGTTCCTATCGGACGCCGCCGTCCTCGCGGACGCGACCGCCGGGTTCCGGCCGGTCCGGCCCGGGGGCGGGGCCGGCGGGATCCGGGGCCCGCCCGCCGGCGTCGCCCGCGTGCGGCAGGAGCTCGGCGATGATCTCGGTGCCGAGTGCGTACGCCGGCACCCCCGCGGTGATCAGCGCGGTCTCGGCGACGCCGATGAGATCGGTGATGCCCGCCCCGGCATGGAGCGCGCCCCGGGCGTGGATCCGGGCGGGGTGTGCCCGGCCGAGGGCCAGCAGCTGCCCGAAGTGGACGAGCTGCTGCACCCGCGATCCCAGCGGACTGTCGGTCAGCACGATGTGGCGCAGCTCCGCGAGCGCCTCCTCGGTCGGCAGCCGGCCGAACTCCCGGGCCAGGCGCAGCCGCTCCTGCACCCCGGCGGGAACGGTCGCGAGGGTGGAGCGGTAACGGTCGCGCACGGCCTGCGTGCGGGAGTCGAGGGTGTCGTCCGTCATGACGCGACCCGCGCGATCGCGGCGCGCACGGCCTCCCGGGCACCCGGGGGAAAGTCCACGGCCCCGCCGATCGCCGCGGCGGCGATCTCGGCCTCGGCGCTCTCCTCGATCGCCACCACGAGGTGGGCGGTGGCCGCCGAGTCCGGGCCGAACACCAGGAGGCCGTGGTTGGCCAGCAGGACGGCGGCCGTCGTCGGGCGCCGCCGCAGCACGTCGGCGATCCCGCGCACCGACACGTCCGATCCGCGAGGTCCCCAGGGGACCACGGGGACCTCCTCGGCCTGTCCGAAGCGCAGCATCGGCTCCGTGCGGCAGGGCAACGGCCGGTGGGCCACGGCGAAGGCGGTCGCGGAGGGCGAGTGGGTGTGGATGATCGCGCCCACGTGCGGGCGGGCCCGGTACACGGCGCTGTGCATGGCGATGATCTCGGCGCTGACGGACCGCAGCCCGCCGTCGAGGACCTGCCCGTCGAAACCGACGGTCGCCAGCTGTTCGGGCTTCAGGCCGCGGACGAACCCCGGTGTCAGCAGGAGCCGTTCGCCGTCGAGCCGGGCGCTCAGGTTGGCGTGCCCCGAGTGGGACATCACGCCGGCCGCGAAGAGCTTCTCCGCGGCCTCCACCAGCTGCCCGGCCAGCTGTCCGCGGACATCCCCGTCGCTCATGGCGGTACCTCCAAGTGTGCTGCCGGCGGCTCTTGTTCGCCGCCGTCCACGTGTCGGCCACTCTTCAGCTTGAACTAAGGTTCAAGTCAAACGCCCGGGCCGACGAGGAGCAGGAGCAGCGGAAGGTGCAGCGGAACACGCGCATGACGATCGGCCGACTCGCCGAGATCACCAAGGTGCCGGCTTCGGCCATCCGGTACTGGGAGCGCCACGGCCTGCTGCCCGCGCCCGAGCGCGAGGGCGGGCAGCGGCGCTACCCGCCCGAGGCCGCCGAACGGATCACCGTACTGCGCACCTTCCAACAGGCCGGGCTGAGCCTGGCCGAGATCGGGGAGTTCCAGCGGGAGCAGCCGCGCCGGGAGGTCATGATCCGCGCCAAGATCACCGAGATCCAGCAGCGCATGGTCGATCTCGACCACGCCCACCAGCTCCTGACCCACGCCCTCGGATGCGGCCAGGAGGACATCGTCCAATGCCCCAAGTTCCGCCGGCAGATGGCGCAGTGGCGGACGGCGAACCCGGCGCCGTGACACGATCCCGGTCACCGGCCGGTCGGCGACGACGCCCCGGGCGCGCGCCCGCCGGGCCCGCTGTGCCCGCTCAGGCGCCCGCCGGCTGCGCCCGCTCCGGGCCCGGCGCGGGCCGGCGCTCGTCGCGCGTGGTCGCCGCCGCCACCGCACACGCCACCCGCGCCAACACCACCGCCTCTAACGGGAACCCCCACCCTCCCCGCC
>NZ_JBHVJT010000132.1:0-14002 GCF_042798815.1 Kitasatospora sp. NPDC057738
GGACTCCGGCTCCGTACCCGCCGCCGCCGGCGCGGTGGCCCCCGCGCTCTGCGCGGCCCCGCCGCCCGACCCGCCGTCCTCGTTGCCGACCATCCGGAGCACCGCCACCACCCCGGCGATCAGCAGCAGCACCACGATCACGGTCGCGATGGCCAGCCGCCGCCGACCGGTGCGCGGATCGGCCCCGGCCGCCTGGGTCGCACCCATCGTCCACTCACTGGTCACCGGCCGGATCGACTCCGGCTCCGGCGCCTCCGGCTCCCCGGCCGGCTTCTCGACGGGCTCCTCGTCCTGGGCCCGGCTGCCGACCCGGACCGTCCCCAGCAGCCCGGCCACGGGCCGCTTGCGGCCCTCCTCGGCCTGCTCCGGCTCCTGCTTCGCGGGCTCCGGCGCCGCCTTCTCCACCGGCACCGCGTGCTCGGTGGTCGACTCCGCCCGCGCGGTGGACTCCGCGACCACCCGCTTGAGCATCGACCGGGTCTGCGAGGCGTCCAGCCGCTCGGCCGGGTCCTTCGCCAGCAGCCCCTCGATCACCGGCCGCAGCGGCCCGGCGTTCACCGGCGCCGCCAGGTCCTCGGTCATCACCGCGGTCAGCGTGGCCAGCGCGGAGCCCCGGTCGTACGGCGGCCGGCCCTCGACCATCGCGTACAGCGTGCCGCCCAGCGACCACAGATCGGCCGGCGGCCCGGGCTTCTGCCCGCGGGCCCGCTCCGGCGAGATGTACGAGGGCGCGCCGACCAGCATCCCGGTCGAGGTGACGGAGGCGTCGCCCTCCACACTGGCGATGCCGAAGTCGGTGAGCACCACCCGGCCGTCCTCGCCGATCAGCACGTTGGACGGCTTGACGTCCCGGTGCAGGATGCCCAGCGCGTGCGCCGCGCTCAGCACACCCAGCACGTCCAGCGCGATCTCCGCGGCCCGGGCGGGCTCCAGCGGCCCGTCCTCCCGCACCACGTCGGCCAGCGAGCGGGACTCGACCAGCTCCATGACGATCCACGGCCGGTCGTCCTCGTCGACCACGTCGAAGACCGTCACCGCCGAACTGTGCCGGATCCGCGCGGTCGCCTTGGCCTCGCGCAGCGTCCGGGTGATCAGCCGGTGCTTCTCCTCCTCGTCGACGCTGGCGTTCATCCGCAGTTCCTTGACCGCGACGGTCCGGCCCAGCATCTCGTCCTCGGCGCGCCAGACCGTGCCCATGCCACCGCGCCCGAGCACGCCGTTCAGGCGGTAGCGGCCGGCCAGGAGGCGGCCGGTGGAACCCTTCGCCTGGGTCATTCGGAACGTTCCCCCATGTGCTGCTGGCGGTCGTGGTGACGGCACGTCGGCCCGACCTGGGGCCCGGACGCCCAAGCCTCCATCATCTCCTGTCCGGAGGGCCCGCGACCACCCGGCCCCCGCCACAAGCCGGGACGAACCGGAACGGGCGCGGCGCTCCGTGCTCGATCTGTGATCGAAAACTCGCCAAGATCTGCCCGAACCACTGCTACCGTTCGGCAGCTCATCGTCTTTCCGGGGGGATTCGACGCCCATGACCGCACCCGCGCCGGGCACTGACGGCCCATCGACCCGGCCCCGCACCGCCGAGCACTACTCGGTCGCGCCGCCCCCGGCCGCCCCCGAGGGCTACGTCGCCCCCGGCATGCCCGGTGCCCCCGTGGCCGGTTTCGAACCCACCGAACCCCCGCTCCGGCCCGTCCCCCGCCGCCGCACCGCCCTGGCCGTGGCCCTCGCCCTGCTCGCCATGCTGATCGGCGGCCTGGCCTACGGCAGCGCCCCCCTGCGCGCCGCCGACAGCCTCGGCTGGCTGGCCATCGCCCCGGCCGGCCTGGTCGCCCTCCCCCTCGGCCGCCTCGGCGGCAAGAGCCGCTCGCTCCCCCCGCTCGGCGCCCTCCTCGCCGCCGGCGCCCTCCTCCTCGGCCAACTGATCGAACACCTCCGCCGCCTGCGCGCCGAGGGCCCCGCCCCCCACGGCCTGCTGCACGACACCGTCACCGCCTGGCGCGCCGACCTCCGCCCCCTCGACGCCGCCTTCTACACCATCGCCCTCATCGGCGGCTTCCTCCTCACCCGCCGCACCGCCACCCGGAGCTGACGCCGGCGCCCCTCCCGCAAGCCCCCCGAAAACCCCGAAGGCCCCCGCCGATTCCCGGCAGGGGCCTCCGTCGACACCCGTCAGCGGTGGTCGAGCGCCGGGTTCACCGTCACCTCGACCCGCTGGAACTCCTTGAGCTCCGTGTACCCCGTGGTGGCCATCGCGCGCCGCAGCGCACCGAACAGGTTCATGGTCCCGTCCGGGGTGTGCGAAGGCCCGGTGAGGATCTCCTCGGTGGTGCCGACCGCGCCGAGGTTCACCCGCTTGCCGCGCGGCAGCTCCTCGTGGACGGCCTCCATCCCCCAGTGGAACCCCTTGCCCGGGGCGTCGGTCGCGCGGGCCAGCGCGGCCCCGATCATCACCGCGTCCGCGCCGCAGGCGACCGCCTTCGGGATGTCCCCGCTGTAGCCGACGCCCCCGTCCGCGATCACGTGCACGTAGCGCCCGCCGGACTCGTCCATGTAGTCGCGACGGGCGGCCGCCACGTCGGCCACGGCGGTCGCCATCGGCACCTGGATGCCCAGGACGTTCCGGGTGGTGTGGGCGGCGCCCCCGCCGAACCCGACCAGGACGCCGGCGGCGCCGGTGCGCATCAGGTGCAGCGCGGCGGTGTAGGTGGCGCAGCCGCCGACGATCACCGGAACGTCCAGCTCGTAGATGAACTGCTTGAGGTTGAGCGGCTCGGCGGCGCTGGAGACGTGCTCGGCCGAGACGGTGGTGCCGCGGATGACGAAGACGTCGACGCCGGCGTCGACCACGGCCTTGGAGAACTCGGCGGTGCGCTGCGGCGAGAGCGCGGCGGCGGTGACCACACCGGAGTCGCGGACCTCCTGGATCCGCTGCTTGATCAGCTCGGCGCGGATCGGCGCCGCGTAGATCTCCTGGAGGCGGCGGGTCGCGGTGGACTCGTCGGTGATCGCGGCGATCTCGTCCAGCAGCGGCTGCGGGTCCTCGTAGCGGGTCCACAGGCCTTCGAGGTTCAGCACGCCCAGACCGCCGAGGCGGCCGATCTGGATGGCCTGCTGCGGCGAGACCACGCTGTCCATCGGGGCGGCCAGGAACGGCAGCTCGAAGCGGTACGCGTCGATCTGCCAGGCGATCGAGACCTCCTTCGGGTCCCGGGTACGGCGGCTGGGGACGACGGCGATGTCGTCGAAGGCGTACGCCCGTCGGCCGCGCTTGCCTCGCCCGATCTCGATCTCAGTCACTTCGAGCCCTTCTGCTTTGTTGCTCATGCCCGCGCCGGGTCACCCCGGCCGCACCCCAGTATCCCGTACCGCCGCTGGTCCCGCCCCGACGGCCCACGGCCCGGACACGCCCCGGAGGCCTCCGGCCGCGTCCGGAGCCGCGCCCCCGCGCCGCACCCCCGACGCACGCCGGGCAGCCCGAAGGGCCCGTCGCCGCGGTGCGGCAGCGGGCCCTTCGGGGTTCAGCGGGTCAGCGGGCCGAGTAGTTCGGCGCCTCGACGGTCATCTGGATGTCGTGCGGGTGGCTCTCCTTGAGGCCCGCCGAGGTGATCCGGACGAACCGGCCCTTGCTCTCCATCTCGGCGACGGTGGCGGCGCCGACGTAGCCCATGGTCTGGCGCAGACCGCCGACGAGCTGGTGCAGCACGGCCGACAACGGGCCGCGGTAGGGCACCTGGCCCTCGATGCCCTCGGGGACGAGCTTGTCGTCCGAGGCCACCTCGGCCTGGAAGTAGCGGTCCTTGGAGTACGAGCGGCCCTGGCCGCGGGACTGCATGGCGCCGAGCGAGCCCATGCCGCGGTAGGACTTGAACTGCTTGCCGTTGATGAACATCAGCTCGCCCGGGGACTCCTCGCAGCCGGCCAGCAGCGAGCCGAGCATCACGGTGTCGGCACCGGCGGCGAGCGCCTTGCCGATGTCGCCCGAGTACTGCAGGCCGCCGTCGCCGATGACCGGCACGCCGGCCGCCAGGCAGGCCTGGGCGGCCTCGTAGATGGCGGTGACCTGCGGGACGCCGATGCCGGCGACCACGCGGGTGGTGCAGATGGAGCCGGGGCCGACGCCGACCTTGACGCCGTCCACGCCGGCGTCGATCAGCGCCTGGGCGCCGTCCCGGGTGGCCACGTTGCCGCCGACCACGTCGATCTTGACCGCCGACTTGATCTTCGCGATCCAGGCCAGCGCGTTGTGGCTGTGGCCGTGCGAGGTGTCCACCACCAGGAAGTCCGCACCGGCCTCGACCAGGGCCTGGGCCCGGTCGAACGCCTCGGCGCTGGCACCGACGGCGGCGCCGACCAGCAGCCGGCCCTCGGCGTCCTTGGCCGCGTTCGGGTACTGCTCGGCCTTGACGAAGTCCTTGACGGTGATCAGGCCCTTGATCCGGCCCTCGTCGTCGACCAGCGGCAGCTTCTCGATCTTGTGGCGGCGCAGCAGGGCCATCGCGTCCACCCCGGAGATGCCGACCTTGCCGGTGATCAGCGGCATCGGGGTCATGATCTCGCGGACCTGGCGGCTGCGGTCCGACTCGAAGGCCATGTCGCGGTTGGTGACGATGCCGAGCAGCTTGCCGGCCTCGTCGGCGATCGGCACGCCGGAGATGCGGAACTTGGCGCACAGCGCGTCGGCCTCGGCCAGGGTGGTCTCCGGGCCGACCGTGATCGGGTCGGTGACCATGCCGGACTCGGAGCGCTTGACCAGGTCGACCTGGTTGGCCTGGTCCTCGACCGACAGGTTGCGGTGCAGCACGCCGACGCCGCCCTGGCGGGCCATGGCGATGGCCATGCGCGACTCGGTCACCTTGTCCATCGCCGCGGACAGCAGCGGGATGTTGACGCGCACGTTCCGGGAGACCCGCGAGGAGGTGTCCACCTGGTTCGGCAGCACCTCGGAGGCCCCGGGCAGCAGCAGCACGTCGTCGTACGTGAGCCCGAGCATCGCGAACTTCTCGGGTACGCCTGCGGCGTTGTAAGACATTTGGGGGGTACCTTCCGTGGCCGGCCTTATCCGCTCACGCCCGAGGGTGGGGGCGCATTCATCGCTCACTCGCGCAGACCGCCGAAGCCGGATGCAATGGGAGGATCCTCCAAGGGGACCCAGAGCGCACCCGTCAAACTTTGGCAACCCGCCCAGGCGCCGATACCCCATGGTACTGGCACCGCGAATGTGTCCTCGTGTGCCCTTGACAACAACCCGGCCCCGTGGCTCATTCCGCCCGGAAACGGTGGAAAGAGTGCGGATCGGGACGGGCGGCCGGATCGGGGGACCCGATCAGGAGGACTCCTCCGCGAGGGCCCGCAGCCGGCTGAGCGCCCGGTGCTGGGCGACCCGGACGGCGCCGGGCGACATCCCGAGCACCTCGCCGGTCTCCTCCGCCGACAGCCCGGCGGCCACCCGCAGCAGCACCAGCTCGCGCTGACGGGCCGGCAGGTTGGAGAGGAGTTCCTTCGCCCAGGCGGCGTCGCTGCTCAGCAGCGCCTGCTCCTCGGGGCCGAGCGCCTCGTCCGGCACCTCGGGCAGGTCGTCCTGCGGCACGACGGTCGAGCCGGGTCCGCGCATCGCGGCCCGCTGGAGGTCGGCGATCTTGTGCGCGGCGATCCCGTACACGAAGGCCTCGAACGGGCGCCCCTGGTCCTTGTACCGGGGCAGCGCGCAGAGCACGGCCACGCAGACCTCCTGCGCGACGTCGTCCACGTGGTGCCGGGCCCCGCCGGGCAGCCGGACCAGCCGGGCGCGGCAGTACCGCAGCGCCAGCGGGTGGACGTAGGCGAGCAGCGCGTCGATCGCCGGGCCCTCGCCGCGGACCGCGGCCGCGACCAGTTCGCCCATCAGCGGCGAGCCGCCCGTGCCGAGCACCGGCGGGCGGTCCGGGCCGGTCATGCCGACGGGACCGTCGGAGTCGGCGTACGACGGATCACGGCCCGGACCGGAGGGCTCGGCCTCCGCCGGGTCCGCCTGGCCGGCCGTACCGGCGACGTCGTCGCGCATCGGTCCATGGTGCCTGGTCGAGCGGGAAAACGCGGCACCGCGTCCGGAGTTGTGCACCGGAACGTTATGCGCTGCGGCACCGTAGGGCGTGCCCCGCACCACCGGCCCCTCCTGCACCGTGCCGCCTCCCGCCCCGCCGCGATCGGTGGTGGTCCCGTCCGTCGCGCCGTCCGCCGAGTGTCCTGCGGCTGCGTGGTTCGCCGCAGTGCCTGTCCGCTGGTCCCCGAGGTGCTCCACTCCTCCATGGTGCAACCTCGGGACCGTAACGTCACACGCCTGTGCGGCACCCGCTCCGGGAACCGCCGGCGGCACGCCGCACCCGGCGGCGCCGCCGGTGGTCAGCGGACCAGGCCCCAGCGGAAACCCAGCGCCACCGCGTGCGCCCGGTCGGAGGCCCCGAGCTTCTTGAACAGCCGTCGGGCGTGGGTCTTGACGGTGTCCTCGGAGAGGAACAGTTCACGGCCGATCTCGGCGTTGCTGCGGCCGTGGCTCATGCCCTCCAGCACCTGGATCTCACGCGCCGTCAGCGTCGGCGCCGCGCCCATGTCGGGGCTGCGCAGCCGGCGCGGGGCGAGCCGCCAGGTCGGGTCGGCGAGGGCCTGGGTGACGGTGGCCCGCAGCTCGGCGCGCGAGGCGTCCTTGTGCAGGTACCCGCGGGCGCCGGCGGCCACCGCGAGCGCGACGCCGTCGAGGTCCTCGGCGACGGTGAGCATGATGATCCGCGCGCCGGGGTCGGCGGACAGCAGCCGCCGGACCGTCTCGACCCCGCCGAGGCCGGGCATCCGGACGTCCATCAGAACGAGATCGGAGCGGTCGGCCACCCAGCGGCGGAGGACCTCCTCCCCGTTCGTCGCGGTGGTGACCCGGTCCACACCGGGTACGGTCGCGACCGCGCGGCGAAGCGCCTCGCGGGCGAGCGGGGAATCGTCGCAAACGAGAACGGAAGTCATGACCGTCGTCCTCCGCAGCTGATCCGCGTCACGTTGAGCCTCCTGGCTGGTACGAACCTCTCCGACACGGCCGATCGGCGACAGACTCCGTCCTGATCGCCCCAACCTGCCCGCGATCGTTCCCGACGTCCGGCGCCCGCTAACCGCCTCCGCACTTCCAACGACCGTCACTCGAATGAGTTACGGCCTTCGGGGCCATCTCCACCACTGTACGTGGCCAACCCATTACCGATCAGCCGCATCGCGGTGCACACGCCGCACTTTTGCGCAGCTCGCGCGCGGTGGGCGTACGACCCGCACACCGATTCGGCACGTCGCGCGCCCGTCGGCCACCCGATTGCCACGCCCGCGCCCGGCGGGGCCCTTGCCCACTATGCCCGTTTTTATAGCTTTCGTATGGTCATTGACTGTTGTGCCAGTGTGTGGGTGACTTGTCCATGGAGTTGCCTTAAGTCATATTTCCAGGTGTCCACACCAGTGCATCGAAGCCCCGCCGCACCGCTCGGCAGCAGCCCCGCCGAACGCCCGGCCGACGGCCGACAGCCTCTGAAGGGAATGAGCCATGGCAGATTTCTCCCGCCTCCCCGGTCCCAACGCGGACCTCTGGGACTGGCAGCTCTCCGCAGCCTGCCGTGGCGTGGACAGCTCGCTCTTCTTCCACCCCGAGGGCGAGCGCGGGGCCGCGCGCAGTTCGCGCGAGGCCAGCGCCAAGGAGGTCTGCATGCGCTGCCCGGTGATCGCCGAGTGCGCGGCGCACGCGCTGGCGGTCCGTGAGCCGTACGGCGTCTGGGGCGGGATGACCGAGGACGAGCGCGAGGAGATGCTGGGGCGCTCGCGGCACCGACTGGTCGAGGTCCCGCTGGCCCCGCCGGCGGTCGCCCAGCGCTAGACCCGACTCCGTGAGCGCCGTGAAGAAACGTTCCTTCGCGGCGCTTCAGCCTTCTGGCTCACCCTACGTACCGGACCCCCGCGGCCCCGTCACCCACCGTCAGCGATCGGCGGCCGCCCCCGCCAGCCGCTCCAGCATCAGCGCCACGGCCGGCACCTCCGCCAGGTCCGGCAGGGTCAGCGCGACCACCTGGCGCACCGCGGGCGCCCCGGAGGCCGTGTGCACCGGCACCGTCGACACGCCGTCAGGACGCACCGACCGGAGCGCCAGCCGGGGCAGCACCGCCACCCCCAGCCCGGCCGCCACCAGGCCGACCACCGCCGGGTAGTCGTCCGTCGCGAAGTCGATCCGCGGCTCGAAGCCCGCCCCGGCGCACAGCTCCACCAGGTGCCCCCGGCACTGCGGGCAGCCGGCGATCCACTGCTCCCCCGCCAGCTCGGCCAGCCCCACCGCCCCGCCCCGCCCCGCCAGCCCGTGGCCGGCGGGCAGCAGGCCCACCAGCGGGTCGTCCAGCAGCGGGGTGACCACCAGATCGGACCAGTCGGACCCCGCGGTCAGCTGCTGCGCCTCCAGATTGGCCTCGGCCCGGGCCTCGCGCGGCGTGCCGTGGGCCGGCGCCGGGAGCGCGACGGCGCCGTCGGACTGCGGGTAGCGGAAGGCCAGCGCGATCTCGCACTCGCCGCCGCGCAGCATCGCCAGCGACTCCGGCGGCTCCGCCTCGACCAGCGACACGCGCACCCCCGGATGGCCGTCCCGCAGGCGGGCGACCGCGGGCGGCACCAGGGTGGAACTCGCGGTCGGGAAGGAGACCAGCCGCACCCGCCCGGCCCGCAGCCCGGCGATCGCGGCCACCTCCTCCTCGGCGGCCGAGAGCCCGGCGAGGATTCCGGTGGCATGCTTGAGCAGGACCCGGCCGGCCTCGCTGAGCTGCATCCCGCGGCCCGAGCGGACCACCAGCGGGGTGTCCACCGACTTCTCCAGCGCCTTCATCTGCTGGCTGATGGCGGGCTGCGTACACCCCAGCTCGCGGGCGGCGGCGGAGAAGGAGCCGGTGCGGGCGACGGCACGCAGGACGCGCAGATGGCGGGCCTCGATCATGCCTCAGTTATAAGGCAATCTTTGCATTCTGCAAAATTCTACTGATAGTTGAACGGTGAAGGTGAACGCCGGAGGCCCGGCCCGCCACCCCTCGCGGGGCGCGGACCGGGCCTCCGGTCAGGCGTCGGAGCCTCAGTGCGAGTGGCCGTGGCCGTGGCCGTGACCGTTGTCGGCCTCCTCCTCCTTCTTCTCCACCACGAGGGTCTCGGTGGTGAGAAGCAGGGAGGCGATCGAGGCGGCGTTCTCCAGGGCGGAGCGGGTGACCTTGACCGGGTCGATGACGCCGGCCTTCACCAGGTCGCCGTACTCACCGGTGGCGGCGTTGTAGCCCTGGCCGGCCTCCAGCTCGGAGACCTTGGAGGTGATGACGTAGCCCTCCAGGCCGGCGTTCTGGGCGATCCAGCGCAGCGGCTCGTGCAGCGCCTTGCGGACGACCGCGACACCGGTCGCCTCGTCGCCCGACAGGCCCAGGCCACCGTCCAGCACCTTGGCGGCGTGGACCAGGGAGGCGCCACCGCCGGCGACGATGCCCTCCTCGACCGCGGCACGGGTCGCCGAGATGGCGTCCTCCAGGCGGTGCTTGCGCTCCTTCAGCTCCACCTCGGTGGCGGCGCCGACCTTGATGACGCAGACGCCGCCGGCCAGCTTGGCCAGGCGCTCCTGCAGCTTCTCGCGGTCCCAGTCGGAGTCGGTCGCGGCGATCTCGCCCTTGATCTGGGCGACGCGGCCGGCCACGGCCTCGGAGTCACCGGCGCCGTCGACGACGGTGGTCTCGTCCTTGGTGATGGTCACGCGGCGGGCGGTGCCCAGCACGTCCAGGCCGACCTGGTCGAGCTTGAGGCCGACCTCCTCGGAGATGACCGTGCCGCCGGTCAGGACGGCCAGGTCGCCGAGGATCGCCTTGCGGCGGTCGCCGAAGCCCGGGGCCTTGACGGCGACGGCGTTGAAGGTGCCGCGGATCTTGTTGACGACCAGGGTCGACAGCGCCTCGCCGTCGACGTCCTCGGCGATGATCAGCAGCGGCTTGGAGGCACCGCCCTGGAGGATCTTCTCCAGCAGCGGCAGCAGCTCCTGGATGGAGGAGATCTTGCCCTGGTTGATCAGGATGTACGGGTCCTCCAGGACCGCCTCCTGCCGCTCCGCGTCGGTGACGAAGTACGGCGACAGGTAGCCCTTGTCGAACTGCATGCCCTCGGTGAAGTCCAGCTCCACGCCGAAGGTGTTCGACTCCTCGACGGTGATGACACCGTCCTTGCCGACCTTGTCGATCGCCTCGGCGATCAGCTCGCCGACCTGGGTGTCCTGGGCGGAGAGCGACGCGACGGCGGCGACGTCGTCCTTGCCCTCGATCTCGCGGGCGATCGAGAGCAGGTGCTCGGAGACGGCGGCGACGGCCTTGTCGATGCCCTTCTTCAGGGCGGCCGGGCCGGCACCGGCGGCGACGTTGCGCAGACCCTCGTTGACCAGGGCCTGGGCCAGCACGGTGGCGGTGGTGGTGCCGTCACCCGCGACGTCGTTGGTCTTGGTGGCGACCTCCTTGACGAGCTGCGCGCCAAGGTTCTCGTACGGGTCGTCCAGCTCGACCTCGCGGGCGATGGTGACACCGTCGTTGGTGATGGTCGGGGCGCCGAACTTCTTGTCGATGACGACGTTGCGGCCCTTGGGGCCGATGGTCACCTTGACGGTGTCGGCCAGCTTGTTGACACCGCGCTCCAGCGAGCGGCGGGCGTCCTCGTCGAACTGCAGGATCTTCGCCATGTTCCCTATTCCCTCGGGGCTGCGGCCGGCCCACCGGCCGCCGAACTACGTGAACCAACAACCACGCCCCGGGCCCCTGTCACTTGGGACACGGATCCGGGGCGGGTCGGAACGTCTTACTTCTCGATGATCGCGAGGACGTCGCGGGCGGAGAGCACCAGGTACTCCTCGCCCTGGTACTTCACCTCGGTGCCGCCGTACTTCGAGTACAGGACGATGTCACCCACGGCGACGTCGAGCGGCAGACGCTGGCCGTCCTCGAAGCGGCCCGGGCCGACGGCCAGGACGACGCCCTCCTGGGGCTTCTCCTTGGCGGTGTCCGGGATAACCAGGCCGGAGGCCGTGGTGGTCTCGGCGTCGAGCGGCTGGACCACAATGCGGTCCTCGAGCGGCTTGATGGCAACCTTGCTGCTGGTGGTCACGTCCGAGCTCCCCTTCGGAGATTACGGGGTTTTCTAACGGGTAGGGCGATCCTGCGGGCCTGCCGTCGCGGGGGTCAGACACACGTCGTCGCGTTAGCACTCTCCCGGTGGGGAGTGCCAAGGACGACCATAGGGCCGTGTTAGCACTCAGTCAACCAGAGTGCCAACGACGCGCCCTGGGACCCCCGGTTCCGCGGGTGAGCAGCCGCACTCGTGTGCGCCCCGGCCCGGCCCCCGCGGACTCCTGCCGTGACCTCGATCCCGGTGCGTCCGACCCCTGTGCGCGGGCCCGTCGCACCCGTCGGCCGGCCCGCCGACGGACCCGCCGCCCCGCCCACCGGAAGTCGAGCGGGCGTCCGGATTCCCGTACCCATGTACGGACGGCGCTCCCTCGGGCAGACTCCTGCCATGACGGACACCCCGGTACGCGTCGGCCCCTCCGGCGCGAAGGACGCCCCGCCCGCGCCGCCGCTCGTCCCGGGGGCGTTCCGGTGAGCCGAGCGGCCGCCCCGTCCGCGCCGCCGCGGATCCACTGGGCGGCGGACCTGGTGCTCGCCGCGGTGGTGCTCGCGGTGACCGCCGTCGCGGTGTTCCTCGGATCGCTCGTGCTCAACGTGCTGAAGCTGCTCGCCCTGTACGGCCCCGGGACGGTGGCCATGGACGTCTTCGGCGTCGTGGTCCTGCTCGTGCTGCTGACCCTGACCTTCCGGGGCACCCGGCGGCTCGGCTACCGGATCACGCCGTACGCCGCGGTGGCCGCGGCACCGCTGGGCGTGCTCGTGGGCTGGCTCGCCTCCGGCATCCCCGTCATCGGCCGGTGACCGCCGCACCGCTGCGGTGACCGACCGGCCGAGCGGCGAGAATGGCCCCCGTGGACACCGAGAACCTCCAGCCGCTGCTGACGCCCGAGGGCCAGGCCCTGCTCGCCGAACTGCGCGAGTTCACCCCCGAGGAGGAGCTGGCGCTGGCGACCCGCCTGCGCCGGGAGCATCCGGCGGAGCTGGTCTCGGCGGCCTTCGGGCAGGCGCGGCTGCGGCAGCGGGCGCGGGCGAAGTTCGGGGCGGACGCCGACCTGATGTACTTCACGCCCAACGGGGTCGAGCAGTCCACCCGGCGCAGCGTGGCCGAGTGGCGGGCGCAGCGGTTCGCCGCGCTGGGCGTCCGACGGCTGGCGGACCTGTGCTGCGGCATCGGCGGGGACGTGCTGGCGCTGGCCCGGGCGGGCATCGAGGTGCTGGCCGTCGACAAGGACCCGGCGGCCTGCGCCGCCACCGCGGCCAACGCCGCCGCCCTGGGCCTGTCCGAGCTGGTCGAGGTGCGCTGCGCGGACGTCGCCGAGGTGGACGTCACCGGCTACGACGCGGTGTTCACCGACCCGGCCCGGCGCACCTCGCGCGGCCGGGTGTTCGACCCGGAGGCGTACGCCCCGCCGCTCTCCTGGGCGATCGAGGCCGGCCGGCGGACCCCGATCGGCGCGCTGAAGGTCGCGCCGGGCATCCCGCACGAGGCCGTGCCGCGGGACGCCGAGGCCGAGTGGGTCTCCGACCACGGCGACGTCAAGGAGGCGGTGCTCTGGTTCGGCACCAGGGCCGCGAGCCCGCACCGCGCCACCCTGCTGCCGCAGGGCGCCAGCCTGACCGGCGGCGACCTGCCCGACCCGCCGGCCGGCCCGGTCGGGCGGTACCTGTACGAGCCGGACGGCGCGGTGATCCGGGCCCACCTGGTGGCCGAGGTGGCCGGGCAGGTGGGCGGCCGGCTGATCGACCCGAAGATCGCCTACCTGACCTCGGACGAGCTGGTCGCCACCCCGTACGCGCACGCCTTCGAGCTCACCGACGTGCTGCCGTTCCACATCAAGAAGCTGAAGGCGCTGCTGCGCGAGCGGGCGGTCGGCACGGTGGTGATCAAGAAGCGCGGGATGGCGATCACCCCGGAGGAGCTGCGCCGCCAGCTCAAGCCCTCCGGGCCGAACAGCGTCACGGTGATCCTCAGCCGCACCGACAACGGGCCGCTGATGATGCTGGGACAGCCGGTCGCGGCGTCCTAGGGGGTCGACCCGCGGCCTCGGTCACACGGGTGGCTGGATGTAGTCCTCCAGCCGCGCCACCGAGAAGCCCTGCTCCTGTATCCGGGCCAGCAGGTCGCCGAACATCTGGGTCATCGTGGCGCCCTTGAGCTCCTTGGGGCCGCGGAAGTGCGCCAGGATTATGTCGCCGGGCTTCAGCTGCTTGTCCCCCGCCTGGTACTGCATGTCGTGGATCTGCATCGACTCGCGCCAGAGCACCATCGCGCGCGGGCCGCACTGCTGGACCGAGGTGTTGAGCGTCGGGGTGTTGGCGCCGTCGCCGAACGGCGGGCGGAACAGCAGCGGGGCGGCGCCGTACTGCTGGGTGAGCGCGGACTGCGCGTCGCAGATCTCGGACTTCTGCTTCTCCGCCGGGATCCTGCTCATCACCGGGTGGTCCACGGTGTGGTTCTGGACGTGGTTGCCCAGGGCCTGGAGCGGCTTGAAGTAGCCGTAGTCGTTCTTGACGATGTCCCGGGTCAGGAACATCGATATCGGCACCTTGAGGTCGGTGAGCATCTCGACGAACTTCGGGTCCTTCTCGGCCCCGTCGTCGATGGTGATGAAGACGACCTTGTCGCTCGTTTTCACGTCGCTGAACACCGGGACGGGGCCCGTCCGTTCGAGCTTTATCGGCTTGTCGGCGGGCGGCGCCGGGGCGGGGGCGAGCGGGGTGAGGTTCCACTTGGCCCAGGCCGCCGCGCCCGCTCCCACCGGGGCGCCGGCCGCGGCGGCGGTGGTCGCGGCCGCGGTCGGCGCGGCGCCGGAGGACCGGGG
>NZ_JBHVJT010000133.1:0-13804 GCF_042798815.1 Kitasatospora sp. NPDC057738
CGCTTCCTTCGGACCGCCTTCCAGCGGACCCTCCGGGCTTCGTTCTTTCGTGTTTCCAGCTTACCAGACGTTTTCCGCTCCGTTTACCGGGGCTTCATTCATCCGATTCCCGCTGGCGGGATTTCCTGCGAACTTCGTTCCGAAGCCTATCAAGGCTTTCGGAGTGCTCAGTCCGTGGGATTTGCTTCGTCGGAGGGTGCGCATTTCGTGAAATGCACTCGCCTCGATTCGGCGGTGTCGTAGACACTAACGCCCGGAACCGACCGTTGTCCAGTCAGTCCCAACCGTTGAAACCTACTAGCCCGCCCTCACCACGTCAATGGTTTGGCCGGACGAGAGGAAGACTAGCAGGTCAGGGGCCTGTGGATCACATCGGCTCAGGCGGCGACCGGCTGGAGGTCCGCCCGGTCGGCCGCCTCCAGATCGCCGAACTCCCCGCCCTCGGCGGCCCTTCGGCCCAGCACCAGGGCGTAGAGGAGGAAGGCCGCCTCGGCCAGCACGCCGATGGAGATGCGGGCCCAGGTCGGCAGGCCGGACGGGGTCACGAAGGCTTCCAGGACGCCGGAGACGGCGAGGACCGTCGCCAGGCCGATCGACATGCCGATGATCGCGCGGCCCTGTTCGGCCAGCGCCACCGAGCGGGTGCGCGGGCCGGGGTCGATCACGGTCCAGCCGAGGCGCAGCCCGAGGCCGCCGGCCACGAAGACCGCGGTCAGCTCCAGCAGGCCGTGCGGAATGAGGAGGCCGAGGAAGACGTCGAGCCGCCCGGCGGAGGCCATCAGTCCGACGCCGATGCCGAGGTTCACCACGTTGGTCCACATCACGTAGAGCACCGGAACGCCCAGCGCGATCCCGAACAGCAGGCACTGCACGGCGATCCAGGCGTTGTTCGTCCACACCTGTGCCGCGAAGGAGCTGGCCGGCCGGTCCGAGTAGTACGCCTCGTACTGGCCGCCGGGGCGGGTCAGCTCGTCGAGGTGCTCGGGGGCGATCAGGCTGTTGCGGACCTCGGGGTGGGTGGCCATCCACCACGCGAGCAGTGCGGTGGCCACCATGGAGACGATCGCCACCGGCACCCACCAGCGGCGCGCGCGGTAGAGCGCGGCGGGGAAGCTCACCGCGTAGTAGCGGGCGACGTCCTGCCAGCCGTTGGTCCGGGCGCCGGTGACCGCGCTGCGGGCGCGCGAGACCAGTCCGGTCAGCCGGCTCACCAGGGCCGGGTCGGGCGCGGCGGCCTGGACCTTGGCGAGGTGTCCGGTGGCGCGCTGGTAGAGCGTGACCAGTTCGTCGGCCTCCTCCCCGCCGAGCCGGCGCCGGCGGGCGAGGGCGTCCAGCCGGGCCCACTCCCCCTGGTGGGTGGCGACGAAGACGTCCAGGTCCATTTCGGCGGCTCCATGATCGGCGGCGGGCGCGGACGTGCGTGCGCGGGCGGGTGCGTCCAGGCGGGCGGCGGGTCCGGGCGGACACGTGCGGCCCAGCATGCCAGCAGCGGCCGCCGCCGCGGCCGCCGGGATCTCACTTCCCGTGCGCCCACTGGGCCCCGTATGTTTGCGGCTGCGGATCAGACTGCGGAGAGCGGGTCAGGGGGGCCGATCCGGGGTGATTCCCTCCCCCGGCACTGCCGCACTCCCAGGAGCGGATCTCCATGGGTGAGCCGTACGGGCTCCAAGAACGTGAACGGACAGGTGTCTTGAGCGACCTGGTGACGGGTGAGGCGGTCGTTCTCGGCCTCCGGACGGCGAAGCTTCCGAGCAGGGCCCTGGCGATCGTGATCGACCTGCTGGTGGAGTTCGCGGCCCTGCTGGTGTTCACGCTGCTGCTGAGCCTCGCCCTGATCGGGCTCGACGGCGCGGCGCTGGCCGCCACGATGATCGGCCTGATGGTGTTCTTCCTGGTGGCCGTGCCCGTGATGGTCGAGACCCTCACCCGCGGCCGTTCGCTCGGCAAGGCCGCGCTCGGACTGCGGGTGGTGCGCACCGACGGCGGGCCGGTGCGGTTCCGGCACTCGCTGGTGCGCGGGCTGGTCGGCTTCTTCGAGATGATCGTGCTGACCGGCGCCCCGGCCGTGATCACCTCGGTGGTGCACTCGGACGGCAAGCGGCTGGGCGACATCTTCGCCGGGACGGTGGTCGTCCGCGAGCGCACCCCGGGCGCGGGCGGCACCGCCTCCCCGCTGCCGCCGGTCCACCCGCACCTGCTGCAGGCGATGGGCCACGAGCTGGTCGCGATGGACCTGTCCGCCGTACCCGAGCCGCTCTGGCTGGCCATCCGCCAACTGCTGGGCCGGGTCGGCCAGTTGGATCCGGCGGTGATGCTCCGGATGTCCACCCGGCTCGCCGAGGACCTGTCCGCCCGGATCGGCCACCCGATCGCGCCGGGGCTGCACCCGGCGGCGTACCTGGGCGCGGTGCTCACCGAGCGCCAGCGGCGGGAGTGGATGCGGGCCCAGGAGCAGCTGTGGGCGGCCGGACGGGGACCCGCCCAGGTGCCCGCTCCCCGTCCGGCCTCCGGTCCGGTCCCAGCGCCGGCTCCGACGGTCACGGCCGACGGACGGCCCGTCCGCGTCCTCGGCCTGCCGGCGCAGCGGCCCGCACCGGTGGCACCGACCGCGCCCGCCGCACCGCCGGTGCCCGTACCGCCCGCCGCCCCTGCTTCACCCCCGGCATCGCCCCCGGCCCCGGCGGCTCCGTCCCTCGACAAGCCCGCCGCCGACACCGGCTTCGCCCCGCCCGCCTGAGCCGAGCCGGGTCGAGCCGGGGCGGGTCGGATCGGATCGGCCGGGCCGCCACGGCCCTGCCGGACCGCTACTCCTCCTCCGTCCCCACCCGCCAGGCGTTCGGCGGCGACGCCAGTTCCTCCAGCTCGATCCCCTCCGCCGCCAGCACCACGTCCCCCGCCAGGTGCACCACCTGCTGCTCGCCCGTCTCCAGGTCCGCCACCTGGTACCGCTCGACCAGCAGCGGCCCGGAATCCGTCTCGTGGGTGTCGACGCCCTCCAGCAGCCACCCCTGGTCGAGGGTGCGCGGAGCCAGCACCGGCTCGGTGAAGGCCACCAGCCGCACCCGCGCGCTCGCCCCCTCCGCCAGCCTCAGCAGCCGGGCAGTGGCGACCAGGAAGCCCGGCGAGCGGCCGGTGAAGGCGTGCGCCCGGTCGTGGCCCTCCGCCGCGTGCTCGCCGCCGGGGTCGGCCGCGTCGGTGCGGACCCAGGCCACCCCGTCCACCGCTCCGCCGCGCACCTGCCAGCCCCCGGCCCGCAGCTCCATCCGCAGCGGCCGGGCGCGCGAGTCCAGCGTGAGGTCGGTGCTGCCGAGCACCCGGCCGTCCGGCGCGTAGGTCTTGGAGACGTACCGCCACCCGGCCGCCCCGGGCGCGCAGCTGAAGCGCTCCTCCCCGAGCGGGACGTGGTCATGAGGGTCGTGGAGCGAGTACCGGCCGTTGGGCATGCCGGAAAGCCTACGTGCGCGCCGCGCGTGCAACCTTCCGCCCGGTGCCCGCATTAGAGCGGCGGACGGCGCGGCTGTGCGTCGCCACCACGACGAGAGGGGGTGCGGATGGCGAAGCGGACGCGCGACGCGGAGTTCACGGAGTACGTGGCCTCCAGGAGCGGCTGGCTGCGCAAGGTCGCCTATCTGCTGTGCGGGGACTGGCACCGGGCCGACGACCTGGTGCAGGAGTGCGCGACCAAGCTGTACGTGAACTGGTCACGGGCCGGCCGGGTCGAGAACCTGGACGGCTACGCCCGCAGGGTGCTGGTCAACACCTTCCTCGCCGAGCAGCGCTCGTCCTGGTGGCGGCGGACGTCGCGGACCGCGACGCCGGTGGACGTCGCCTCGGTGGCGGCCGACCTCGACGTCCAGCTCGACCTGCGCAGGGCGCTGGCCGCGCTGCCGCCCAGGCAACGGGCCACCGTGGTGCTCCGGTACTACTGCGACCTCACGGTCGATCAGACCGCCGAGGCGATGCGCTGCTCCTCGGGCAATGTGAAGAGCCAGACCTCGCGCGCTCTCGCCACCCTCCGGACGACGCTCGCCGCTCGCCCCACCACCGCCGAGAGGACGTCATGAGGACGCACGAGCAGCGTGATCTCACCGCCCGGCTGGGCGCCCTCACCGAGACCCCGGCGCCGCCCGCCGCGCTCGACACCTCGGCGGTGATCGCCCGCGGGCGGGTCCGGCTGCGCCGCCGCCGGCAGGCGCTGATCGGCGTGGTGGCCGGGTCGACCGCCACCGTGCTGGCCGGCGTGCTGCTGTTGCGCCCGGCCGGCGGGCCGCCCGCACCTGCCGTCCCCGCGCCGACCTCCCCGGCCTCGCCCACGCCGTCCCCGACCGCCGTCCCGACGCCGACGGCGTCCACCGGCCCGCTGAGCGCCGAGGCCCGCTTCGGCTGGCTGCCGCCGTGGCTGGCCCGACCGGCCGTCGGCTACGCGAACAGCGACGGACGGTCCGTCACCACCGCGGCCACCACGACCGCCGTCGAGAACGCCGTCCCCGCCCTGAAGCTCGAACTGCTGCGCGGCCCCGGCGAGCCCCTCGCCCCCGGGGTGCACACGGTCGCCGCGCCCGCGGTCGCCGGCCGGGAGGCCCAGTGGCTGGTCACCGACGCCTCGGGAGTCCCGGTCGGCCTGCGCTGGATGACCGCCTCCGGTCGCTGGGCCGATCTGAGGGCCACGCTGTGGATCGGGGCGAAGGTCAAGGAGGACCTGCTCAGGGTCGCGGCCGGGGTCGAGTTCGGCGGCCGGGACGTCCCGTTCCCGGTGCGGCCGACCGGCGTGCCCGCCGAGTTCGAGCCGCGGAACATCGAGGTCCACCGGCCGTCGAAGGACACCGAGCCCCCGTGGAGCGCCATCCTGTCGTACACCGTCGACGGGAAGTGGCTGAGCGTCACCGTCCAGCCGGAGACCTTCGGGGTGTTCGTCGACGGCAGGCCGGACGGCGGCACCCCGGTGTGCCGCGTCGACAAGGGCGTCCGGCTCTGCGCCAACGGGACGGCCGCGGGGAGCCGGCCGGTGCAACAGGCCGGCGGACTGGCTGGCCTGCTCAGCCGGTTCACCGTGCTCGGTGCGGACGAGGCCTCCTGGACGGCGACGGGGCCCGCGGACCGGCCCCGCTGACGGAAGCGGCCGACGAACCTGCCGACGGGCCCCGCAGACGCCGGCGGCCGGCGCCCCCCGAGGGGGGTGGCCGTGGGCCAACCTGAGCGGAGGAGGGTGCCAAAAAGCCTGGAGACGGCACCAAGACCCGTCGGGCGCCGTACGCCCCCCGAGGGGAGGGCGCCGGCCGCCGGACGGTTCACCGATCAGTAGCGGTACTGCTCGGCCTTGTACGGGCCGTCGACCGGGACGCCGATGTAGTCGGCCTGGTCCTGGGTCAGGGTGGTCAGCTTCACGCCCAGCGCGTCGAGGTGCAGGCGGGCGACCTTCTCGTCCAGGTGCTTCGGCAGCACGTAGACGCCGATCGGGTACTGCTCGGTCTTCGTGAACAGCTCGATCTGGGCGATCGTCTGGTTGGCGAAGGAGTTGGACATCACGAAGGACGGGTGGCCGGTCGCGTTGCCCAGGTTCAGCAGGCGGCCCTCGGACAGCATGATGATGGTGTGGCCGTCGGCGAAGCGCCACTCGTGGACCTGCGGCTTGACCTCGGTCTTCACGATGCCGGGCAGCTTCGCCAGGCCCGCGATGTCGATCTCGTTGTCGAAGTGGCCGATGTTGCCGACGATCGCCTGGTGCTTCATCTGCTCCATGTGCGAGGCAAGGATGATGTCCTTGTTGCCCGTGGTGGTGATGAAGATGTCCGCGATCGAGACGACGTCCTCCAGGGTGGTGACCTGGTAGCCGTCCATCGCGGCCTGGAGCGCGCAGATCGGGTCGATCTCGGTGATGATCACGCGGGCGCCCTGGCCGCGCAGCGACTCGGCGCAGCCCTTGCCGACGTCGCCGTAGCCGCAGACGACGGCGACCTTGCCGCCGATCAGGACGTCGGTGGCGCGGTTGATGCCGTCGATCAGCGAGTGGCGGCAGCCGTACTTGTTGTCGAACTTCGACTTGGTGACGGCGTCGTTGACGTTGATGGCCGGGAACAGCAGCTTGCCGTCACGGTGCATCTCGTACAGGCGGTGGACACCGGTGGTGGTCTCCTCGGTCACGCCCTTGATCGTGGCGGCGACCTCGGTCCACTTGTTCGGGGTGTCCTTGAGGGTGCGGTTGAGCAGCTCCAGGATGATCCGGAACTCGTCGTTGTCCGCGGTGGACGGGTCCGGCGCGGCACCGGCCTTCTCGAACTCGACGCCCTTGTGGATCAGCAGGGTGGCGTCGCCGCCGTCGTCCAGGATCATGTTCGGGGTCTTGCCGTCAGGCCAGGTCAGGGCCTGCTCGGTGCACCACCAGTACTCGTCCAGGGTCTCGCCCTTCCAGGCGAAGACCGGCACGCCCTGCGGGTTCTCCGGGGTGCCCTCCGGGCCGACGGCGATGGCCGCGGCCGCGTGGTCCTGGGTGGAGAAGATGTTGCAGGAGCACCAGCGGACCTCGGCACCGAGCGCCGTCAGGGTCTCGATCAGGACGGCGGTCTGCACGGTCATGTGCAGCGAGCCGGTGATGCGGGCGCCGGCCAGCGGCTGCGACTCGGCGTACTCGGCGCGGATCGCCATCAGACCGGGCATCTCGTGCTCGGCCAGCTGGATCTCCTTGCGGCCGAACGGCGCCAGGGAAAGGTCGGCGACCTTGAAGTCACCGGTGATGTCGGTCGACATGCGTCTGCTCCTCGCTGATGGGGGTGGGGCCAAAGGTCCGGGCGTGCGTCGCGTGCGTCAGGCCGTACGGGTGCACGGCCACGCCGGAACAGCCGGGTCCGTGGTGGACCGGCTTCCCGTTGCGCAGCACAAACCGTCGGAGGACCTCTCTCCCTCGACCGGCGCACACCCTACGGGTGCGGACCACCGATCGACCGCCATCAGCAGCGACGTTCTGGCTCTGGTGACGAATCTACACCGACGGCCCCGCCGGCCGTCCGCCGATGACCGATTTCGGCCCCCGGTCCGAGCGGCGCTCCAGCCGGGCCCCAGGGGCCCCGGCCGCGGGGCCGGGGCGGGGTTCAGTGCGCGTCGGCCGGGCCCGGACCACCGGGCGTGGCGGCCGGGTCGTCGCCCGCCGCGGCCTTCTCGGCGCTGTACACGTCGGGCTCCAGGTAGATCGCCCGGGCGATCGGGACGACCGCGCGGACCCGCTCCTCGGCCGCGTCGATCGCCGCCGCCACCCGGGCGGCACTGTCCTCGGCGTTGACGGCGATCTTGGCGGCGACCAGCAGCTCCTCCGGGCCGAGGTGCAGGGTGCGCATGTGGATCACCCCGGTGACCGTCTCGCCGTCCACCAGCGCCTCCCGGATCCGGTGCACCGAGTCCTTGTTCGCCGACTCGCCGAGCAGCAGCGACTTGGTCTCCATGGCGAGCACCACGGCGATCACCACCAGCAGGACGCCGATGCACAGGGTGCCGACGCCGTCCCAGACGCCGTTCCCGGTGATCACGGTGAGCCCGACGCCGAACAGCGCGAGCACCAGACCGATCAGCGCACCGGTGTCCTCCAGCAGCACCACCGGCAGCTCCGGCGCCTTCGCGGTGCGGATGAACTGCACCCAGCCCTGCCGGCCCTTGGCCTTGGCGGACTCCCGCATCGCGGTGAGGAAGGACCAGCCCTCCATCGCTATGGCGAAGACCAGCACGCCGACCGCCCAGCCCCAGGCGTCCAGGGTCTCCGGGTGGCTGATCTTGTGCCAGCCCTCGTAGATCGCGAACAGGCCACCGACGCTGAACAGCACGACGGCCACCAGGAAGCCGTACACGTAGCGCTCGCGGCCGTACCCGAAGGGATGCTCCTCGTCGGCCTCCCGGCGCGCCCGCTTGCCGCCGATCAGCAGCAGCACCTGGTTGCCGGAGTCGGCCACCGAGTGCACGCCCTCGGCCAGCATCGAGGAGGAACCGGTGAAGCCGAAGGCGGTGAACTTGGCCGCCGCGATCGCCAGGTTCGCGGACAGTGCCGCGATCAGTGCCTTGGTGCCGCCTTCGGTACTCACGCGACCGCCTCGCTGCGCTCGGCGGGCGCTTCGCACAATACGCGCCCTCTGATGATGAGCTCGCTTCGCTCACACATGCCTCGAAAGTCCTCACGGGTCGATCAGCTCGTCGAGCGCTTACCGTACCGGCCCGGAGGTTCCACCCGGCCGACCGTCTCAGGACTGCGCGGCGAGCCCCAGGTAGACGGCGGCGAAGTCGGTCAGCGCGACCAGGTCGGCCAGCGCGTGCAGCGGGTCCGGCCGGGCGCTCGCGTACTCGGTCAGCCGGACGTCGTGCGCAGCGGCCAGCCGGTGCGCCCGGCTCACGCCGAAACTGCGCGGCCCCGCGTCCTCCTCCGGCACCTCGGCCGGGCCGTCCTGCCCGTCCTCGGCCGCCGGGCCGGCCGCGCCCGGGGCGTGCCGCAGCAGCAGCACCTGAAGGTGCAGCGGGTCCGGCTCCTCGACCCGGTCGCGGAAGAAGTCGTCCGGGTCGGCACCCGCGCCCAACTGCCCGGTGAACATGCCGCGGTGGGCGGTGAGCACCTGCGGCAGCGGCCCGGCCAGCGCCGGGCGCCCGGCCCGGTCGGCCAGCTGGGCGGCGAACCGGGTGGCGGCCGCCCCCGCGATCGGGCCCTCGGCCCACAGCAGCGGGACCGTCCCGGCCAGCCGGGCGGCCAGGCCCTTCGCCGGGTTGGTGTACGCGGCGGCGTCCGGGCGGCAGCGCACGGCGGTGGCGTCCAGCAGGTCGGCGACGGCCGGCAGCGCGTCGTACGGGAGCTGGGTGAGGCCGATCTTCTGGGCCAGCGCCAGCAGCGGGGTGAGGTGGGACCAGAGCGCCGCCGGGTCCTCGGCCGGCAGGTCCGGCTCTGCGGCCGCCACCGGCGCGAGGTCCTCGGACGACGCCGAGGCCACGAAGGGCAGCGGCAGGGCGCGCACCTGCAGCGCGGCCTCGGCCAGCGCGCTGCCGGCCGGGGCGGTGACGACGATCGCGCAGCCGCGCGCGTACGCCTGCTCGGCGAGGCCGACCAGGCCCTGCTCGCCGCCGTCGGCGGAACTGATTACCAGCAGGTCCAGCGGGCCGGCCCAGCCGGGCAGCTGCCAGCCGAGCCCGGCGGTGAAGGCGGGCGGGGCGCCGGCCCGGTCGGCGCGCGGGGCGGCCGCCTCGGTCGGCGGCAGCGGGGTGACCAGGGAGGCCGTGCCGGCCAGCGCGGACAGCATCTCGGCGGCGGTCAGCGCGCTGCCGTGCCCGGCGACCAGGACGGAACGCGGCCGGCCGTCCGGCCGCAGCCGGTCGAGCCCGGCCGCCTCGGCCCGGCGCAGCGCGGTGCGGACCCGTGCGCCCGCGCCGGCCAGGGCCAGCAGGGCGCGGTCGTGGTCGGCGCGCCGAAGGGCGGCCGGATCGTCGAGCAGGGTGTCGTCGAGCATGCGGCGAACCTCCGGCTGCGGTCCTCTGGGCGCGCGCTCCGCTGCGCGCCGGGCGGTCGGGGTGGGGCTTTCGCCCCGGGCAACGCCCCCAGCATCAGGCCGGGCGGCGGGCCTCGTCCACCAGGAGGACCGGAATGCCCTCGCGGACCGGGTACGCGAGGCCGCAGTCCGCGCCGGTGCAGACCAGCTCGGGCTGCTCCTCGGTGCCGCCCTCGGCGAGCGCGGCCCGGCACTGCGGGCAGACCAGGATCTCCAGCAGGAAGGATTCGAGCTTCATGGGGCTCTCCAAAGTTCGGGGGTGGCACGGAGGTGGCCCCACCCCCACGCGACCCCCCCCACCAGGCGGACCAGGTCCGTTCCCCTCTTCCCCCACCGGTCAAAGCTGAACCCCCCCCCCCTCACCCCTCCCCGGGCCCCCGGGGCCCGTGATCAGGCTCAGCCGCGGACGACGGCGAGCACGCCGTCGCGCAGCTCGGCCATCTTCGCCGGGTCCTTGGCCTCGACGTTCAGGCGCAGCAGCGGCTCGGTGTTGGAGGCGCGCAGGTTGAACCACCAGTCCGGGCCGGCCACGGTCAGGCCGTCCAGCTCGTCCACCGTGGTGCCCTCGGCGCCGGCGAAGGCGGCGCGGACGGCGGCCGTGCTGGCGGCCTGGTCGGCCACGGTGCTGTTGATCTCGCCGGAGGCCGCGTAGCGGTCGTACTCGGCGGTGAGCGCGGACAGCGTGCCCGGCTGGCCGCCGAGCGCGGCCAGCACGTGCAGGGCGGCCAGCATGCCGGTGTCGGCGCGCCAGAAGTCGCGGAAGTAGTAGTGCGCGGAGTGCTCGCCGCCGAAGACGGCGTCGGTCTCGGCCATCTCCTGCTTGATGAAGGAGTGGCCGACCCGGGTGCGCACCGGCTTGGCGCCGAGCTCGCGGACCACCTCGGGGACGGTCCAGGAGGTGATCAGGTTGTGGATGACCGTCGGCTCGGCCTCGCCGGCGGCGCGGGCGCGGGCGATCTCGCGGACGGCGACCAGGGCGGTGATCGCCGACGGGGAGACCGGCTCGCCGCGCTCGTCCACGACGAAGCAGCGGTCGGCGTCGCCGTCGAAGGCCAGGCCGATGTCGGCGCCGACCTCGCGGACCCGCGCCTGGAGGTCGACCAGGTTCTTCGGGTCGAGCGGGTTGGCCTCGTGGTTCGGGAAGGTGCCGTCCAGCTCGAAGTACATCGGCACGAGCTCGATCGGCAGGCCGTCGAAGACGGTCGGCACGGTGTGGCCGCCCATGCCGTTGCCGGCGTCCACCGCGACCTTGAGCCGGCGGATCCCGGTGAGGTCGACCAGGCCCAGCAGGTGGTCGGCGTAGCCGCGCAGGGTGTCCTGGGCGGACAGCTCGCCCGGCTTCACGTCCTTGGCCGGGACGGTGACGGTGTCGTCCTCGGCGGTCCAGGACTCGACCAGCTCGCGGATCTCGGTCAGGCCGGTGTCCTGGCCGACCGGGGCGGCGCCGGCCCGGCACAGCTTGATGCCGTTGTACTGGGCCGGGTTGTGGCTGGCGGTGAACATCGCGCCGGGCAGGTCCAGCTTGCCGCTGGCGTAGTACAGCTGGTCGGTGGAGCACAGCCCGATCTGCACCACGTCGGCGCCGTAGGCCGCGGCGCCCTCGGCGAAGGCCAGGCTCAGCGCCGGGGAGGAGGGCCGCATGTCGTGCCCGACCACGATCGCGGACGCGCCGGTGACCTGCACGAACGCGGCACCGAAGGCCCGGGACAGGCTCTCGTCCCACTGGTCCGGGACGACGCCCCGGACGTCGTACGCCTTCACGAGCTGCTTGAGGTCGCGCACTGCGGCTCCACCCTGGTCTTAGGACTGATCACGGAACGTCTGGGCCACCGCGCGTCGGATCGACGGGCGCGGTGACGGTAGACGGGCAGCGTACCCGGGCCGGACGAACACCCCGTGCCGGGTTGGTCCCGATCAGGCACGATCCGCCCGGCGGACCCCGGGCCTCAGTTGTCGGGCGAGCGCAGGACCCGGAGGTGGCCGCGGCGGCCGCCCTCGGTGGACTCGCCCTCGGGGCCGCGGCCCTGACGGGGGTTCTGCGGGCGGGCGGCCTCGCGCACGGCGTTGGCCAGCGCCTCCAGGTCGTCGCTGCTGCGGCGCAGCGGCCCGGCCTCGGCGGCGAGCCGGACGACCTCCCAGCCGCGCGGGGCGGTGAGGCGCTCGGCGTGCTCGGCGCACAGGTCGTAGCAGTGCGGCTCGGCGTAGGTGGCGAGCGGGCCGAGGACGGCGGTGGAGTCCGCGTAGACGTACGTCAGCGTCGCGACGGCCGGCCGGCCGCACGCGGTCCGCGAACAACGACGTACAGAGCTCACGAGGGTGGACGGTACCGCACTCCTCGCCGGGGAGCGAAGACCGCCTGCCCGGAAGGGGTGCCGTGTCGCACCGCGGGCGCCGGGGCCGCGTATCCAACGCCCCGTGCGATTCCCCGCCGGAGTGGTCCACTTCCGACCGTCCAAGGACTACCCTCGGCAGTGATATGGACAGCTCCGCACCGCAGTCATCGACAGGCCCGGCGCGCCGCCCCCGGCACCGCGACCGGCACGGGCGGGGCCTGCGCGGCCCGCTGGCGCCGCCCCAGGTGCCGATCTCGCTCACCCGCTCCGAACTGTTCGACGACTACGTGCGCGAGTCGGTGGAGCGCCTCGAACGGCGTTGGCCGCAGTTGATCGAGGTGGAGTTCGCCGTCCAGGAGGTGCCGCTGCACGAGCCGGACGGCGCCGACGCCGAGGACGGCGTGCCGCTGGGGCGGGTGTCGCCGGGCAAGCAGGGGCACAAGAGCCAGATCGTGGTGTACCGGCGGCCGGTGGAGATCCGGGCGAAGACCCGCGAGGACCGCGCGGCGCTGGTGCACGAGATCCTGATCGAGCAGGTCGCCGAGCTGCTGGGGCTGTCCCCGGACGCCATCGACCCGCGCTACGACGAGGACTGATCCCCCCGGGGCGGCACCAAGGGTGCCGCCCCGTCGGCTGCTCAGCGCAGGACGACGCCCGGATCCTGGCCGGCCTGCGGGACCTTGACGGTGCTGCGGTCGTCGCGCAGCGCCTGGACGGTGAACATCGGCACGTCCTTGGCCGGCAGGGAGAGCATCCGGGCGGCCACCACCGGGCCGCCGGAGACGGTCTCCGCGGTGAGCGCGAAGACGCCGTTCAGCCCGGCGGGCTCGGGCGCCGGGAGGGCGACCGTGCCGCCGGCCGGGACCTGGACCTCCTTGGTGGCCGGGGTGCCGCCGCCGCTGCCGGCCGAGGCGGTGACCCGGACGGTGGCGGCCTCGCCGCTGGAGGTCAGGTAGAGCGTGGAGGCGCCGGCCCGGTTGTCGGCGACGGTGGCGCGGGCTCCGACCGGGTTGCTGCCGGTGAGCCAGGCCGCGTCGGTCTTGCCGTTGGCCGCCGCCCGGTCGATCCGCAGTCCGGCCACGATCGGGGTGCGGTGCTTGTCGTCGCTGGGCGACAGCCGCAGCCCGGCGACCTCGTCGCGGGTGACCTTGCCGAGGTCGACGGCGGCCACCATGCCCGCCTTGACGTGGATCGACTCGTTGCCGGCCGGGCTGAACCAGCCGTTCTTGCCGGACAGCTGGATCTTCAGGTCGGCGTCGTCCTCCGGCGGCGCCCAGACCACCAGGCGGGCGGAGGCGGTGTCGGCGGGCAGGCCGGGCAGCACCTGGACGGGGGCCGGGTCGGCCGAGGCCGGGATCCAGTCCGCGCCCTTGCCGCCGTCGGCGGCGTGCAGCGCGGCGCCGACCCGTCCCGAGCGCACCACCACGTGCACCGCGAGGTCGGCGACCGCGCCCTTGCTGATGGTCGACAGCAGGACGGCCTGGGAGCTGCCGGGCGCGACGGTGATCCCGTTGGCCGAGTCGTTGTCGATCAGGCCCTTGTCGCCGTACAGCTTGATGTCCACCACCGCGGCGGAGGACTCGGTGTTGACCAGGCTGACGTAGTCGACCCGGTCGCCGGCGGTGCTGGCCCCGGCGAACCAGAAGCCGGTCCCGGCCGGGGCGCAGGTGAGGCCGGACAGGCCGAGGCCGCGCTGCTCGGTGACCACCGTGGTCTGGGTGACGGTGAAGCCGGGGGCGAGGGCGCCGGTGGCGACCGCCCCGGTGCCGGGCGCGGCGTCGCCGTTGGCGGCCGGGCCGGTGGCCGGGGTTCCGGGCTTGGGCACCGTCAGCCGGGCGTCGGCGGGCGCCGCGTTCTTGTCCTGGGCCGGGGCGGCGGGGGCGCCCGAGCCGGTCGGGGCCGGGGCGGCGGGGGCCGTCGGGGCCGCCGGCGCGGCGGTCGGCTGGGCGGCGGGCACGGCCGGCG
>NZ_JBHVJT010000134.1:0-581 GCF_042798815.1 Kitasatospora sp. NPDC057738
GCTCCGGCCCCCGCGGGCGGAGCCGGGCCCCGGCTCACATCTCAAGTCCCTGTTCGAACATCACCTGGCGGACCTCCACGCCGGTGTGGCGGGCGTCCGGGATCAGCCCGGCGAGCTCGATCGCGCGCTCCCTGGTCTCGACGTCGACCAGGTAGAAGCCGCAGACGAACTCCTTGGTGTCCAGGTACGGGCCGTCGCTGTGCACCGGGCCGCCGCCGCGGACCCGTACGGTGGTGCTCCGCTCGGGCAGCGCCAGCGACTGCGTGGTGACCAGCTCGCCGGACTCCTTGATGAGCTTCATGAAGTCGCCGTGGCCGGCGTAGACGGCCTGCTGCTCGGCGACGGACAGGCCCTCCCAGAGCACCGGGTCCATGTGCATCACGAGCAGGTACTTCATGATTCTCACTCCTTGGGCCACGGCCCCCGGCTTTCTCCAGGGGTCCTCACAGGGGACGTCGGAGCCGACGGCCCGTTTTCGACACGAAAGCGCATGGACAGGAGGGGGAGGGCCCCATCAAGCTGCCCGGAAGGGAGCCCCCCGCACCCCACCCGGCCGAACCCCATTCCGTCCTCTCCCACCA
>NZ_JBHVJT010000134.1:591-3911 GCF_042798815.1 Kitasatospora sp. NPDC057738
TGTTTCCCGCGTTGCTTTGTATCCCCCCCTCTCCCCTTCCACCAAGCCACCCCGTCCTCCCCCTCGCCCCCCCCCCCCCCCCCCCCCGCGGGGAGGAACCGTCAGCGCACCAGCTGGGCGGCCCGGGGTCCGGTCCGCTCCAGCCACCAGTGGGCGACCAGCAGATTGACCACCCAGCCGGCCCAGTTGGCCACCTCCAGGAGTACCGGGAGGTCGAGCTTGAAGCCGGGGATGTACCCCATCAGCTCCACCACGACCCGGCCCCAACTCGTGCCGAGGGCCATCGCGAAGCTGTAGACCATCCAGCGCCGGTGGTCGACGAACCGGCGCTGCAGGGCGGCCCGCAGCCCGAGCACGGTGGTGAGCAGCCAGAGCCCGCCCATCATGGCCAGGCCGATCTTTCCGCTCGGGGCGGTGGAGTAGGGCAGCAGCACCAGGGCCAGCAGGCCGCCGGGCAGGGCCCCGGCGAAGATGTACACCCGGCCGCTGATCCGGTGCACCGCCGGGTGGTTGCGGCGTATCCAGGGCAGGACCTGGAGGAAGACCGTCACCATCGAGATGTTGCCGAAGACGACGTGCCCCACCAGGACGGCGTAGTGCGCCGGGAAGGACGGGTCCAGGGGGATCCTGGCCTGGCCCGGGCCGCCGCTCAGGTACCGGGGGAAGGCGTACACCAGATTGAAGACCACGAGGACGGCCAGGGCCGTCACCCATGGGCTCTGCCACCAGCTCGGTGCGGTCGCGCCCGCTCCGGTGCCGGGTCTCGTGCGTTCCGGTCCGGCGGCCAGGGCCCCGGACGGCTTCGTGTTCCGTGTCACCGCTGATCCTCGACTTCCGTTGGGTCCGGGTGGTTCAGTGGTGGTACTCGCCGGCGTTGGCGTCCAGGCAGTGGCCGGTGACGGCGCGGGAGAGCGGGGACATCAGGAACAGCACGGCGTCGGCGATCTCGTCGGGCTCGGGGAGCCGGCCGAGGTCGAGGGTGGCCGCGATCTCGTCGTAGATGTCCTGCACGGTGACGCCGCGCTGCGCGGCCCAGTGGCCGAAGCCCTCGCGCAGGGCGTCCGCCCAGATGTAGCCGGGGGCGACGGTGTTCACCCGGATGCCCTGCGGGCCGAGCTCGGTGGCCAGGCTCTGGGCCAGCGACAGCAGGGCGGCCTTGCTCATCTTGTAGGCGCCGAACAGCCGCTTGGAGTGCCGGATCACCGCGGAGTTGATCATCACGACCGAGCCCCGGTTCTCGGCCAGGGCGGGGGCGAACAGCCGGGTGAGCCGCAGCGCGGCGTAGACGTTGGTCTCGAACCCGGCGCGCACGTCCGCGAATTCGACCTCGCCGAGGTCGACCAGCGGGGGCACCGCGAAGGCGTTGTTGACCAGGGCGTCGATCCGGCCGAAGGCCTCCGTCGCGGTCTTGACCAGGGCGGCGGCCGACTCGTCGTCGGTGATGTCGGTCGGTACGGCCAGTGCCCGGCGCCCGGTGCGCTCGACCTCCGCGGCGATCTCGGCGAGCCGGGAGGCGGTCCGGGCGGCGAGCACCACGTCCGCCCCCGACTGCGCGGCGCGCAGGGCGATGGCCCGGCCCAGGCCGGGGCCGACCCCCGAGACCACGACGACCTTGTTCTCAAGCATCCTGAACCTCCAGCAAGTCCGGCTGTGCGTCGGTTGGTTCGATCGACAGTGCGTGGCGGAACACGTTCCGGGGGTCGTACGCCCGCTTGACCCGCTGCAGGCGCGGGTAGTTGCCGCCGTAGTAGAGCACCGACCAGGGCACCCCCGAGGTGTTGAGGGCGGGGTCGGCCAGGTCGCGGTCGGGGTAGCCGATGTAGGCGCCGTCGGTGAACCCGTCGGGGACGGGGACGCCGCCGGTCCCGGCGTGGACCTCGCGGTAGAACTCCCGGACCCAGGAGATGCAGGCCTCGTCCTGGTCCGCGGACAGCCAGAAGCCGCCGCTGTAGAGGACCTTGAGGATCGAGTCCCGCTGGGCCGTGGCGGTGGCGTCGGGGGCGACGGTGTTGACCCTGCCGCCGAAGCCGGCGACCACCAGGCACGACATCGGGTTGATGTGCTGCGGATCGCTCAGGTAGCGCCAGACCACCCCGAGCTGGTGGTCGGTGAAACCCTTGCGCAGGTAGGCGGCCTTGTCCTTGTAGCGCCCCTTGGGGTCGTTCGGGAAGCTGTACGAGGGCAGCCAGGAGCTCAGCCAGGGTACGACCTCGGTGACGTGCACCGACGGTTCCACCCCGACCCCGGCGCTGACCGCGTCGAAGTGCTCGGCCAGCACCTTCTCGGCGTCCGGCCCCTCGTGGTCGATCACCACGACCATCCCGAAGGCCCCGGAGTTCCGGTGGGTGACGATCAGGTTGCTCCACAGGCCGGCCGCCGGCGCGTCGGCGTCGTCGTGCTCCTCGTACCAGGTGCAGTAGTTGCGCAGCAGGGTGGCGAGGGCCTCCTCGGTCATGCCCTCCCAGGGCCACATGACCGTCCGCTTCCAGACCCGGGCCGGAGCCCGGGGGAGCAGCAGGGCCGGGTCGGCCGAGTCGGCCCCCGGGGTGCGCAGCCAGAACCTGGTCACCACGCCGAAGTTGCCGCCGCCACCGCCGGTGTGGGCCCACCAGAGGTCGTGGTGCGGGTCCTCGGGGTCGGCGCTCGCCACCACGGCACGGGCCCGGCCGGACTCGTCGACGACCACCACCTCGACGGCGTGGAGGTGGTCGACGACCAGGCCGTCGCGGCGCGAGAGGTGGCCGTAGCCGCCGGCCGTGAAGTGGCCGCCGACGCCGACGTCCAGGCAGGTGCCGGCCGGGACCGTCACGCCCCAGCGCTTGAAGAGGGTCCGGTAGACGTCCCCGAGCAGGGCGCCGGAGCCGACCTCGATCGCGCGCCGGTCGGGGTCGTAGGAGATGCCGTTCAGCTGGGACACGTCCACCAGGACCCGGACGTCGGGGGAGGCGGTGAAGTCCTCGAAGCAGTGCCCGCCGCTGCGGACCGCGATCCGCCGGCCGGTCGCCACCGCCTGGTCGACGGCCGCCACCACCTCCTCGGTGCCGGTCACCACGTGCACCTGGTCGGGCTGTCCGACGAAGCGGTGGTTGTATCCCTGGACGAGGTTCTCGTACCGCGGGTCCCCGGGCCTGATCACCACCGGCCCGGTCGGATCAACGGTCCTGTCGGTCATACTCGTTCGTCCTTCCACGGGCCGGGCGCGCGCGGCGCCGGCGGTCGGGTCCCGGGGGGCCTGGGCGGGCCCGGGGGGGGGGTCCCCCCCCTACAGCGGGGCCCTCCAGGAGAGGGAGATCGCGCTGCGATAACACCGTCCGGGCAGC
>NZ_JBHVJT010000134.1:3921-12374 GCF_042798815.1 Kitasatospora sp. NPDC057738
GGTCGGGTCCTGGGGGGCCGGGGCGGGCCTGGGGGCCGCGCCCCTCCCCGGCGGCGCGGCCCCTGGGCGGGGAGGTCCGGCTAGCCGGCCACCGCGCCGGAGCCGGACGTGGCCGCGAACAGTTCGGGGGCGACGTCCTCGGCCATGGCCCTGGCCGACTGCCAGGCGACCTCGTGCGTGGTGCCGACACCGCCGCAGAGCAGCACGAAGCGACGGAAGCCGGCGGACGTCAGCGCCTCCAGCTTGGCCCGGACCGTCTCGACCGATCCGACCAGGGCGAAGGGGTTGCGGAGGTAGGACTCCGCGGGGGCCTCGAACACGCCCTGCACGCCGGTGTCGCCCTCCTTCGCCAGCGAGGACAGCGGGCTGTCGGCGGGGTCGGCACCGGCCATCCGCGCCAGCACCCCGCCGGCGGTCTCGATGTGCGAGACGAAGCCGTCGCGGACGAGCTCCGCGGCCTCGCGGTCGGTGTCGGCGACCACGGTGAAGCAGCTCGCCGCGACGTTCGCCATGGAGAGCTCGTGCCCGTGCTCCTTGCCGACCTCCAGGTAGCGGTGCAGGCGGGCGACCATCTCCTCCACGCTGATCTTCGACATGCCGCCGGCCGCCGGGTCGAGGTTCAGTCCGGTGAAGACGTTCCAGCCGCGGCGGGCCGCCATGGCGAGGGACTCGTCCGTCTCCGCCGCCACCCACAGCGGCACGCTCGGCTGGACCGGCCGCGGCCAGACGGTGACCTTCGCGACCTCGGCGTCCTGGAGGAAGGCGGTGTACGCGGGGGTCAGGTCGTCCTTCGCCACCGGGTGGTCGATCCGGTTGACGGCGCCGTCGATGAGGTCGGCGTTGTGCTCGAAGGCCGCCCGGTCGCCGCGCCGGCCGAGGCCGATCTCCAGCCGGCCGCCGGAGAGCACGTCGATCATGTTGAACTGCTCGGCGAGGTGCAGGGGGTGGTGCAGCAGGGCCAGGTTCACCCCGGAGACCAGCCGGGCCCGGGTCGTCCGGGCGGCGATCGCGGCCAGCATGACGTTCGGGTGCGGGGAGATCGACGACGGGCCGAAGTGCTCCGGCAGGCTGAGGCCGGCGTAGCCGAGGCGCTCGGCCTCGACGCAGTGGTCGAGGTAGGTCTCGTAGAGGCGGGCCCCGAGCACCGGGTCCCACTCCTCCGGCGAACGCGATCCCGACGGCGCGTAGGTGAGGTTGTCCCAGTAGACGAACTTGACGCTGTTCGGGTCCTCGGAGAGTGTGCTCATGCCGGTGGTTCCCCTCTGTTCGCAAGGCTCGCAGTGGATGTGAATCAATCTAGCCAGGCGGCCGGAGGCCGCCATCTTCCAGATTGCGCGCGCGGTCCGGGCCGGTTTCAGACCGTGCCCGGGGCCTCCAACGACCTGGCCAGCGCGGCGGCGTCGGAACGCACCCGGCCGCCGAGGCGGGGGCGCTGACCGGTGTCGGAGTACTGCCGGGGCCGGCTGCCGCCGGTGCGGCGCAGCACGGTCATGCTGTTCTGCCGCAGCTTGCGGCTCTCCAGCAGGTTGAGCATCTCGAACTCGCCGGGGGCCATCCGCTGGGTGTCGGCGATGTACTCCAGGATCGCCTCGCCCTCGGGGTAGGTCATCAGGTAGTGCATGACCACGATCCCGCCGTCCGGATCGATCAACTCCCAGAAGTTCTCGAAGAAGTAGAGGCAGTCCCAGGCGTCGACCCAGGCGAAGTCGATCGGCCGGAACTCCTCGGGGAGGCGTCCGACGGCGCCGCGCATGTCGGAGTTGACGACGGTGACGCGCTCGGCGAGGCCGAGCTCGCCCAGCACCTCCGTCACCAGCGGGGCCGAGGAGCCGGCGTCCGAGAGGTCGTCGACCGCCACGAACCGCGGCCGGTACGGCTCGCGGTAGCCGCCCGGCAGCAGCAGCGCCGGCTCGCTGTCGATCCACGCCTCGTCCAGCTCCCGGTCGTCCGCGAGGTACGGCAGGGTCTTGCGGACCAGTGCGGCGGCCTCGGCCCCGGCGAGTTCCTCGGCCTCGGCCAGGGCCTTCGCCAGGAACGGGGTGGTGTAGCCCATGCCGACCTCCAGCACCCGGTGGGGCCGGACCAGGTGGATCAGCTGGGAGAGCAGCGGCGCCACCACCTCCGTTCCCATGCCCGGCACCCGCAGCCGCTCGACCGCGGTCCGGAAGCGCTCGTCGGGGATCGTGTCACGCGTCATCGCCGGTACCCCTGCCCTGCTGGTGCTCGATGGCCTGGTAGAGCGCCTTGATGTTGCCGCTGCCGAAGGAGCGGGCGCCCATCCGCTCGATGACCTCCAGGAAGAGGGTGTTGCGGGGGTGCACGGACTTGGCGAAGATCTGGAACAGCTGCCCGTCGTGGTCCTGGTCGATCAGCAGGTTCAGCCGCTCCAGCTCCGCCACCGAGTGCCGCAGCGGGGTGAGCCGGTCCGGCAGCAGCCGGTAGTACGCCGGGGGGGTGCCCAGGAACTCCACGCCCCGGGCGGCGATCGCGTCGACCGAGCGCACGATGTCGTCCGTGGTGAAGGCGATGTGCTGCACGCCCGGACCGCCGTGGTCCTTCAGGAAGGAGTCCAGGTGGCCGGAGACCTCGGACGGGTCGGGGGTGATCAGGGTGAAGGTGACCGTGCCGCCCTGCACCACGTTGGTGATCATCACCTGGCCGTTGACCTCGATCCGCTCCGTGAAGATCGGTTCGAAGTCGAGGACCTCGCGGTAGAAGGCCACCGTCGTGTCCATCTGCCCCGGCTCGACGCAGATCGCGAAGTGGTCGACCTCCCGCAGGCCGCAGTCCGGCCCGGCCGGGCCGGCGTCGGCCGGCGTCAGCCCGGGCAGCAGCCGCTCGTCGCCGCCCGCCGGGCGCTCGACGAAGGTGTGGGCGATGTCGCCGACGCCCATGATCGTGGCGGTGACCACGTCGCCGTGCGCGACCGGCGCCGACACCGGCCGGGCGCCGCGGCGCACCGCCGTGGCGAAGGCCGCCCGGGCGTCCGGGACGCGCAGCGCGATGTCGGCCACCCCGTCGCCGTGCTTCTCGACGTAGGCCGCTCCCGGGTGGTCGCCCACCACCGGCCGGCTGAGCAGCAGCCGGATCCCGTTGGCGCCCAGCGCCACCGAGCTCAGCTCCCGCGCCTGCGGGGGCGAGCTCGCGTACACTTCCAGGCCGTACCCGCGGACCAGCCACTCGGTGGTGACCGCCAAGTCGGCGACGTAGCAGGTGATGTGGTCGACGAGCATGCCGCCGAAGGTCTCCTGACCCGCGTCGAGGCTCATGTTCCGGACTCCTCGTCAGTCGTCGGGCTGCCCAGGGGGGCGCCCGGTGAGGCCGTTCGGCCCCAGATCCGTCCAGTGCTCGTTCACGTAGGCGAGGGCGGTGGTCCGGTCGGACGGCCCGTGCTCGGGCGTCCAGCCCGCCGGTACCGAGGCGTCGGCCGGCCAGAGCGAGAACTGGCCGCGCGCGTTGACCAGGACCGTGAACTCGCCGTCGTCGGCGTCGAAGGGGCTGCTCATTCCCGCTCTCCTTCCGGCCGGTCCAGCAGGCCCTCCAGGGCCGCCACCGAGGGAACGTCGAAGAACTGGGTGACGGTGAGCGGGATCTTCAGCTCGGCCCGGATCCGGCTGACCAGCCGCATCGCGGCCAGGGACTGGCCGCCGAGCTCGAAGAAGCTGTCGTCGACCCCGATCTCCGGCACCTCCAGCACCTCGGCGAACAGGGCGCACAGCTGCCGCTGCCGCTCGGTCGCCGGCGCCCGGCGGGTCGAGCCGGTCACCGGCTCGGGCAGCGCCCGCCGGTCCAGCTTGCCGTTGGGGGTCAGCGGGAGGGCCGGCACGCTCACGAAGGCCGTCGGCACCATGTACGCCGGCAGCTGCTCCGCCGCGTGCGCCCGCAGCGCACCCGCCTCGATCCCGTCGGACTCCGGGACGTAGTACGCCACCAGGCGCTTCTCCCCGGACTCCGACTCCCGTGCCACGACGGCGACATGGGCCAGGCCGGGATGGCGCGCCAGTGCCGCCTCCACCTCGGCGGGCTCCACCCGGAAGCCCATCACCTTGAGCTGGTCGTTGGCCCGGCCGAGGTACTCCAGCAGGCCGTCCCGGTCGACCCGGACCAGGTCCCCGGTGCGGTACATCCGTTCGCCCGGCGCGTCGAAGGGGTTGGCCACGAAGCGCTCGGCCGTCAGATCGGGCCGGTTGAAGTAGCCGCGGGCCAGGCCGCGTCCGGCGATGTGGAGCTCGCCCACCCCGCCGACCGGCACGGGCCGCAGCCCGGCGTCCAGGACGTGCAGCCGGACGCCGTCCATCGGCCGGCCGACGCCCACCGGGCCCGTGGCGAGGTAGGGGGCGGTCATCGGCGCGCTGGTGCTGAACAGCGTCGCCTCGGTGGCGCCGTACATCGCCCGCACCACCAGGGCGGGGTTGTGCTCCAGCACCCGCTGGACGGCCGAGGGGGCGATGACGTCGCCGCCGGTGAGCACCTCGCGCACACCGGCGAGGCAGCCCGGGTCCTCCTCGGCCAGCACCCGGAACAGTCCGGCGGTCAGATGGATGCCGGTGATCCGCTCCTCGGAGATCAGCCGGCGCAGGGCGTGCACGTCGAGGTCGCCCGGCGGGGCCACCACGATCCGCCCGCCGTGCAGCAGCGGCACCCAGAACTCGTACGTGGAGACGTTGAAGGCGTACGGCGCCACCATCAGCACCCGCTCGTGCCGGCCGTCCGCCCAGATCGAGTCCAGGGCCAGGCCGAGCGCGTCCTGGTGGGCGATCGCGACGCCCTTCGGCACCCCGGTGGAGCCCGAGGTGTGGATCACGTAGGCGAGGGCGTCCGGGCCGGTGGGGACGGCCGGGTCCGTCGCGGGGTAGCCCGCGAGGCCCTTCTCGCCCTCGACGACGACCACCTCGGCGCCTTCCGGCAGGCCCTGCCGGCTCATCGCCTCGTCGGTCAGCAGCACCGGCGCCGCGCAGTGGTCCACGATCCACTGCTTGCGCGGCAGCGGGTAGGAGCTGTGCAGCGGGAGGTAGCACCCGCCGGCCTTGAGCACGGCCAGGATCGCCACCACCAGGTCCGCCGACCGCTCCATCAGCACCGCGACCGGCGACTCGGCGCGCACGCCGAGTTCGCCCAGCCGGTGCGCCAGCCGGTTCGCCCGCTCGTCCAACTCGCGGTAGCTGAGCCGTACTTCGCCGGACGACACGGCGATCGCGTCCGGTGTCCTGAGCGCCTGTTGCGTGAAATGCCCCTGAAGGGAAGGGGAAGCCACCATGCCCTCCGATCATCGTCGATTGGTTGTCGGTGCCCGGATCAGCTGTCGAGCAGCCCGTGGACGGAGTCACTCAGGTCGGCGAAGGAGGACAGATCGGGTACCGTCCATCCGTTCAGGTCGTACTCCGCCAGGCACTCGTCGACCAGGCCCTTGTAGGAGTCCAGCTGGCCGTTGGCGAGCTGGGCGAAGAGCAGTTCGATCCGGGTGTTCTCGTGACTGCCCGCGTAGTTGCGCTCGTAGAGCTCGTGGCGGCCGCCGAACTCGCTGCCGACGGCGTCCCAGAGCAGTTTCATCACCTTGACCCGCTCGACCGCGTCCACGCCGCCGGAGCCGCGCAGGAACCGGTCCAGGTAGGGCCGGATCTCCGGATTGTCGAAGTCCTTGGCACTGGAGTTGACGTAGATCAGCCCGCTGGCCACGTCCTGGAGGACGATCTCCCTGATCCGCGGATAGCCCGTCTGCATGAACCACCGGTAGGCCAGGCCGTACTGGGAGTTGGGCAGCACCGCGCCGTTGCGCCAGGCGACCGGGTTGCGGGCGGCCGCGTCGGACAGCCCCCAGAACAGGTTGCGCCAGGCCAGCACCTCGCCGAGCCGGCTCTGCACCCCGCGGAAGTCCCCGGTGCCGGTGATGTCCAGGGCCTTGGCCAGCAGGCCGGCGATGAACTCCAGCTTCACCGCGAGCCGGGTGCAGCCGTGGAAGGTGAACCGCTCGATGAAGCCGGACTGGCCGGTGAACATCCGGATCTTCTCCGGCTGCCCGTAGACGAAGACGTTCTCCCACGGGATGAGCACCTTGTCGAGCACCAGGATGGTGTCGTTCTCGTCCAGCCGGGAGGAGAGCGGGTGGTCGAACGGGCTGCCCATCGCCGCGGCCGTCGCGGTGTAGGACGGGCGGCAGATCAGCTTCATCCCCGGCGCGTTCATCGGCACGGTGGCCACCAGCGCGAAGGTGCGGTCCTTGATCGGCAGGCCGTAGTGCGCGATGAAGTTGTAGTGCGTCAGCGCGGAGCCGGTGGCGACCACCTTCGCGCCGGACACCACCAGGCCGGCGTCGGTCTCCCGCTCGGCGTGGATGAAGACGTCCTTCACCTGGTCCGGCGGCAGGGACCGGTCGACCGGCGGGTGCACGATCGCGTGGTTCCAGTACAGCACCTTCTCCTGCGACTCGGCGTACCAGCGCCGGGCGTTGTCCGCGAACGGCTCGTAGAAGTCCGCGTTGGCGCCCAGGGTGCCGAGGAAGGAGGCCTTGTAGTCGGGGCTGCGGCCCATCCAGCCGTAGCTCATCCGCGCCCAGGCGGCGATCGCCTGCTGGTCGCCGACCAGGTCCTCCGCGCTGCGCGGGGTGGTGAAGAAGCGGTGGGTGTAGCCCTCACCGCCGCTGTCGACCGGCGCGGTCAGCACGGGCCGGTGCCGGGGGTCGTGCAGGGCGTCGTAGAGCCGTGCGGTCATCCGGACCGGATTGTGGAACGCCGGGTGGGCGGTGACGTCCTTGACCCGATCGCCGTAGAGGTAGATCTCCCGGTCGTCGCGCAGGCTCTCGATGTACTCCGCCCCGGTCAGCGGGCGAGTTCCGCGCGCACTTCCGGCGGTGGTTTCCCGGGCTTCGGCCATCAGACGCCTCTCCTTGCTGCCAGTTCACCGGACGGATCGAGACTGACAGCCCGGGAGCGGCGGTGGCTTCTCCCGACGTGCGCCGCTTGCGGACCCGGGCGGCCCGCGCCGCCCGCACGGCCCGGACTCAGCACGAGCGGAGATGCCCGCGGTCCGCCGCCCCCGGAGCATGAGCATCTGGATTTGCCAGGCCTGCGCAGGAGGGACTCCGGAATGAGCAAGCGAATCGACATCGACATCGTGGTGCCGCTCTACCCGTTCATGCCGTACTTTCTCGACCGGACCAGGGAGTTGGCGGAGAAGTTCACGGCCAACCACCCCGAGTACCGGATCAGGGTCAGCGGCGCCGACTGGCTGTCGGTGCCGCAGACGGTCCACGACGCCGTCCAGCAGGGCGGCGCGCCGACCATCGCGCAGTACTTCTACACGTCGACCCGGGACGCCCTCGACGCCCGACGGCCCGACGGCTCGCCGCTGTTCACCTCGGTCGAGCGGGCGATCGCGGGCCGCACCGAGATCCTCGGCGAGCCGGTCGTGCTCGGCGACGTGGCGCCCGCCGCGCGGCACTACTACACCCACGACGGCGCCGTGGCGGCCATGCCGCCGCTCACCTCGACCACGCTGCTCTACGCCAACACCACCCTGCTGGAGCGGGCCGGGATCACCGAGGTCCCGCAGACCTGGGCCGGGATCGAGGCCGCCTGCCGGGCCGTCGCCGCGCTCCCCGACGGGCCGGCCCACGCGATCACCTGGCCCAACCACGGCTGGTGGTTCCAGCAGTCGGTGGCCCAGCAGGGGGCGCTGCTGGCCGACCACGACAACGGCCGCTCCGGTCGCGCGGAGACGCTGTACCTCGACTCGGACGCGATGCTCGCCTACGTCGAGTGGTGGCGGGGGCTGCACCGGGCGGGCCTGTACCGCTACCACCCGAGCCGGGTGAACACCGAGGTCGACTGGGACGGCAACTTCCGCGCCTTCGCCGGACAGGAGGTCGCCTTCGTGCTCACCACCTCGGTCGAGGCGGCCCGGATGGCCCAGGCCGGCCTGGACGGCGGCTTCGTCGTCCGGGCCTGCCGGATGCCGTACAACGACCGGGTGCCCTACGCGGGCAACGTGATCGGCGGCGACGCGCTCTGGCTGGCCGCCGGCCTGGACCGGGAGACCGAGGACGGCGCCCTGGCCTTCATGCAGTACCTGAACACTCCGCGCACCGCCGCCGAGCGGCACCGGGAGACCGGCTTCATCCCGGTCACCGGCGGTGCGATCGACCTGCTGGAGCAGGAGGGCTGGTTCGAGCGCAACCCGCACTTCCGCACGGCGCTGGACCAGCTCGCCGCCAACTCCGGTTCGCCGGCCGCCCGGGGCGCGCTGCTCGGGGAGTTCGCCGGGATCCAGGACATCCTGACCACCGCCATGCACGACGTGCTGGTCACCGACGTGGAACCGCGGGTCCGCTTCGCACAGGCGAACGCCGAGGCCCAGCTGCTGCTGGACCACTACAACGACGCCTGCCGGGGCCTGCGCCCCCGCGGCCCGATCAGGGTCGGCTGACGACGGGGCCGACGGTCCCCGCCGCACGCGGC
>NZ_JBHVJT010000135.1:0-12204 GCF_042798815.1 Kitasatospora sp. NPDC057738
GCCATCCGCCCCGCGAACACAGCCGATTCGGCCAACAGCTCCGCGGCCATCCCCACCCACTGCGAACCCTGACCCGGGAACACCAGCACCGAACGGCCCGAGGACACACCGTCGCCCTGTACCAGCCCCGGCACCGAGCGGCCCTCCGCCAGCGCCTTCACGCCGTCGAGCAGCCGGTCCGGGTCGGTGCCCACCACCACGGCGCGCCGTTCGAAGGCGGTCCGCGTGAGGGCGAGGGCGCGGCCGGTGTCGGCGGCCCGCAGGGGTGCGGGGTCGGCGCCCAGGTGTGCCAGCAGCCGGGCCGCCTGGTCGCGCAGCGCCTCGTCGGTGCGCCCCGACAGCGCCCAGGGCAGCGGGTACGCGTCGCCGCCAGCCGCGGTGTCGGCCACCGGTTCGGCCTCCTCCGCCGGGGCCTGTTCCAGGATCAGGTGGGCGTTGGTGCCGCTGACGCCGAAGGCGGACACGCCCGCCCGGCGCGGGCGTCCCGTGTCGTCCCAGGCGCGGGCCTCGGAGAGGACTTCCACGGCTCCCGACGACCAGTCCACCATGGGCGTCGGCCGGTCCGCGTGCAGGGTCCTGGGCAGTTCGCCGTGCTCGATCGCCAGCACCATCTTGATGACGCCGCCCACTCCGGCCGCCGCCGAGGTGTGGCCGATGTTCGACTTCAACGAGCCCAGCCACAAAGGCCGTTCGGCGGGCCGCCCCTGGCCGTACGTGGCCAGCAGGGCCTGCGCCTCGATCGGGTCGCCGAGGGTGGTGCCGGTGCCGTGCGCCTCCACCGCGTCCACCTCGGACGCCGACAGGCCAGCGTCCGCGAGCGCCGCCCGGATCACCCGCTGCTGCGACGGACCGCTCGGCGCGGTCAGCCCGTTGCTCGCACCGTCCTGGTTCGTGGCCGAACCCCGGATCACCGCCAGCACCGGGTGCCCGTTGCGCCGCGCGTCCGACAAGCGCTCCAGCAGCAGGACACCGGCGCCCTCGGACCAGCCGGTTCCGTCCGCTTCGGCCCCGAACGCCTTGCAGCGGCCGTCGGCCGACAGCGCCCGCTGTCGGCTGAACGCCACGAACGCGTCGGGGGTCGCCATCACCGACACCCCGCCGGCCAGGGCCAGCGTGCAGTCGCCGGCCCGCAGGGCCCGGATCGCCAGGTGCAGGGCGACCAGAGAGGAGGAGCAAGCCGTGTCCACGGTCACCGCGGGCCCTTCCAGGCCCAGGGTGTAGGCGATCCGGCCGGAGACCACACTGCTCGCGGTCCCGGTGTCCAACAGGCCCTGGACCTCGGGGAGGTGGCGCGAACCCTCGCCGTAGCCGTTGCCGATCGCACCGAGGAAGACACCCGTGCCGGTGCGCCGCAGCGTGCGGGGGTCGATCGCGGCCCGCTCGACCGCCTCCCAGGCGGTCTCCAGTGCCAGCCGCTGCTGGGGGTCCATGGCCAGGGCCTCGCGCGGCGAGATGCCGAAGAACTCCGCGTCGAACTCGGCGGCGTCGTGCAGGAAGCCGCCGTGCCGGGTGTAGGAGGTACCGGGCCGCTCGGGGTCCGGGTCGTAGAGGCCCTCCAGGTCCCAGCCGCGGTTGACCGGCCAGGCGGAGATCGCGTCGGCGCCCCGGGAGACCAGGTCCCACAGCAGTTCGGGCGTGTCGGTGCCGCCGGGATAGCGGCAGGCCATGGAGACGATGGCGATCGGTTCGTGGCGGGCCTGCTCGGCCTCGCGCAGCTGCCTCCGGGCGTCACCGAGGTCGGCGGTGACGCGCCTGAGGTAGTCGAGCAGCTTCTTGTCGTCGGACATCAGTGCCAGCTCTCTCTCAGGCGTTGCCGAAGTCGTTGTCGATCAGGGCGAACAGCTCGTCCGCTGTCGCCGTTTCCATCGCCGTGACGGTGTCGTCCACCGGTCCGGGCGGTGGTGCCTCGCCGCCCGGTGCGCCGGCGCGCCGGCCCCAGCCGCGCAGCAGTTCGTTCAGTCGTTCGCCGACCCCGTCGGTGTCGGCCGCTCCGGGAGGGACGGCCGCGAGGAGCGCGGCCAGCCGGTCCAGCTCGGCCAGCAGCGGCGAGGGCGGTTCGGGCGCGGCGGACAGCTCCGCGTCCAGGTGGGCGGCGAGCGCTTCTGGCGTCGGGTGGTCGAAGACGACCGTCGGCGGGACGGACAGCCCGGTGGCCTCGCACAGCGCGTTCCTGAACCGCATCGCGAGCATCGAGTCGAAGCCGATCTCGGAGAAGGAGCGTTCCGGGCGCACCGGACCGGCTCCGGAATGGCCGAGGACCGCGGCCGCGTGCCGGATGACCAGGTCGAGCACCACTTGACGGCGTGCCGGCCGGTCCAGTGGGGCCAGCCGGGCGGCCAGTCGTGCGGCGGGGGTACCGTCCTCGTCGCCTGCGGCCTCCGAAGTCTCCTCGGCCGGCACCCCGGTGGTGACCGCGGCGGCCGTCCGGCCCGGTGTGGCCAGCCAGTACCGGTCGCGCTGGAAGGGGTACGTCGGCAGCAGGACGGGTGCCGGGCCGCCCGGCCCGGGGGCACCCGTCCAGGGCGACCAGTCCACCGGACCGCCGCCGGCCGCCCACGCCTCGGTCAGCGAGGCCAGCAGCCGGTCCCGGCCACCGTCGCCGCGCCGCAGCGTGCCGACCGCCGACACCTCCCGCCCGGCCTCCGCGGCCACCGCCTCGATCCCGGCGAGCAGCACCGGATGCGGGCTGACCTCGACGACCAGGGTGTGACCCGAGTCCAGCAGGGCGCGGGTCGCTCCGACGAAGTCGACCTGCTCGCGCAGGTTGCGGTACCAGTAGGCGGCGTCGAGCGATTCTCCGGCGACGGGTTCGCCGGTCACCGTCGAGTAGAGCGGGACGGCCGAGGCGCGGGGGCGTATCCCGGTGAGGGCTTCGCGCAGTTCGTCCTCGATCTCGGCGACCTGGGCCGAGTGGGCCGCGTAGTCCACCGGGATCGCCCTGGCCCGTACGCCTTCCCGGTCGCAGGCCGCGAGCAGGGCGGCCAGCTCCTCGGGCTCCCCGGCGACGACCACGGCGTCGGGGCCGTTCACCGCGGCCACGCAGAGGCGTCCGCCGGCGGGCATCAGGCTCGTGGTCCGCTCGGCGGAGGCGGCGACCGACACCATGCCGCCGCGTCCCGCCAGCCTCAGCAGCGCCCGGCTGCGCCGCGCCACCACGAGGGCCGCGTCGTCGAGCGACAGCGCTCCGGCGACGTGGGCGGCGGCGATCTCGCCCTGGCTGTGTCCGACGACCGCGTCCGGGGTGACCCCGGTGTCGCGCCAGTGCGCGGCCAGCGCGACCATCACGGCGAAGAGCACCGGCTGGACGACGTCCACGCGGTCGAGCGTCGGTGCGCCGGGCGCGCCGCGCAGCACCTCGGTCAGGGACCAGTCGGTGTGCGGGGCGAGCGCCCGTTCGCAGTCGGCGATGGCGGCGGCGAACGCCCCGGCGGTGTCGAGCGCCGCCACGGCCATGCCGACCCACTGCGAGCCCTGGCCGGGGAAGACGAAGGCCGTACGGCCGCCGCGCGCCCGGTCCTGCACGGCGTCGGGCGCGGGTTCTCCCGCCGCGAGGGCGTCCAGCCAGCCGAGGAGCGCGTCGCGGTCGCGGCCGGTGGCGGCCGCCCGGAAGGGCAGGGCGGGGCGGGTGGTGGCGAGCGCGCGGGCCGGTGCGGCGACGCCCCCGTGGGGGTCGGCCCGCAGGTGCTCGCCCAGCCGGCGCGCCTGTCGGCGCAGGGCCGCGGGCGTCATGGCGGAGAGCAGCCACGGAACCGTGGTCCCGGTGTCCTCGGAGGGTTCGCCGTCCGTGCCGTCGGGCAGCGGACCGTCGTCGGCGGCGGGTGCTTCCTCCAGAACGGCGTGGGCGTTGGTGCCGCTCATGCCGAACGCGGAGACGCCTGCCCGGCGCGGCCGGTCCCCGTCCGGGGCGTCCCAGGGGCGGGCGTCCGCGAGCAGCCGGACCGCGCCGACCGACCAGTCCACCCGGCTGGACGCCTCCTGTGCGTGCAGGGTGCCGGGGAGCACGCCGTTGCGCAGTGCGAGCACCGTCTTGATGACCCCGGCGACGCCGGCGGCGGCCTGGGTGTGCCCGATGTTGGACTTCAGCGACCCCAGCCACAGCGGGCGGTCGGCGGGCCGGTCCTGGCCGTAGGTGGCCAGGAGGGCCTGCGCCTCGATGGGGTCGCCGAGCACGGTACCGGTTCCGTGCGCCTCGACCAGGTCGATTTCGGCGCCGGACAGTCCGGCCGTGGCCAACGCGGCCCTGATCACCCGCTGCTGTGCGGGGCCGCTCGGGGCGGTGAGGCCGTTGCTGGCACCGTCCTGATTCACCGCGGTGCCCCGTACGAGGGCGAGGACCGGATGCCCGAGGCGGCGCGCGTCGGAGAGGCGTTCCACGAGCAGGACGCCCACCCCTTCGCCCCAGCCCGTACCGTTCGCCCCTTCGGCGAAGGAGCGGCAGCGGCCGTCGGGCGACAGCCCCTGCTGACGGCTGAACTCGACGAAGACGTCCGGGCTCGCCATCACCGCGGCGCCGCCGACCAGGGCGAACGAGCAGTCACCGGCGCGCAGTGCCTGGCCGGCCAGGTGCAGTGCCACCAGCGAGGACGAGCAGGCCGTTTCCACGGTCACGGCGGGGCCGCCGAGTCCGAGGGTGTAGGCGACGCGGCCGGAGGCGACGCTGGTGACCGTGCCGCTGAGGAGGTGCCCCTCGACCTCGTCGGACGGGTTCTGCGGGCCGGTGCCGTAGCCCTGGGCGGCCACGCCGACGTAGACGCCGCCCTCGCTGCCGCGCACCGACGCGGGATCGAGTCCGGCCCGCTCCAGTGCCTCCCAGCTGGTTTCGAGCAGCAGTCGCTGCTGGGGGTCCATGGCCAGGGCCTCGCGCGGGGATATGCCGAAGAACTCCGCGTCGAACTCGGCCGCCCCGTCCAGGAATCCGCCGCCGGTGGTGTAGAAGGTGCCCGGGTGCAGGGGGTCCGGGTCGTAGAGGGTGTCCAGCGGCCAGCCGCGGTCGGCGGGCAGCGCGGTGACCGCGTCCACTCCGTCGGCCACCAGCTGCCACAGGTCCTCGGGCGAGCGGACGCCGCCCGGGAACCGGCAGGCCATCGAGACGATCGCCAGGGGTTCGTCGGCCGCCGCGGGCCCGGCCGTGCCGGTCGGACCGTCGGTGTCCGGTTCGGTGCCGCTCAGCCCGGCGAAGAGATGCGCGGCGAGGGCGGCTGCCGTCGGGTGGTCGAAGACGGAGGTGAACGCGAGCGGCAGAGCGGTGGCCGCGACCAGCCGGTTGCGGAGTTCGACGGCGGTGAGCGAGTCGAAGCCCAGCTCGCGGAACGGGCGGTCGGCCGTGAGGCCGGCAACCGACTCGTGGCCCAGCACGGCGGCCGCTTCGCTCCGGACCAGCTCCGTCAGCAGTTTGCGGCCCTCGGGCTCGGACAGCCGGTGCAGCCGGTGCGGCCACGCCGGGTCGCCGCCCGTCCCGGGTCCGGACCCGGCGGAGGTGTCCGCGTCCGCGGGGCCGCCGTCCGCCGCCCGGGGCTCCGGGGCGGCCGGCAGGCCGCGCAGCAGCGCACTGTCCCTGACCGAGCCGAAGATGGGCGCGAAGCGGCTCCAGTCCAGCTCGGCGACGACCGGTTCGCCCTCGTCCAGGGTCAGCGCCAGGCCGAGCGCGGAGAGCGCCGCCGCGGGGGCCATCGGCACCAGCCCGTGGCGGCGCAGGCCGTCGCCCACGGCGCCGTCGGCCATGCCCGCGCCGGCCCAGGGGCCCCAGGCCACCGAGGTCGCCGTCAGGCCCCGGCCGCGCCTCTCCGCGGCGAGGCCGTCCAGGTAGGCGTTGGCCGCCGCGTAGGCGCCCTGGCCGCCGCTGCCCCAGGTGCCCGAGATCGACGAGAACAGCACGAAGGCGTCCAGCGGGCGGCCTTCGAACAGGGCGTCGAGGTGGGCCGCGCCACGCGTCTTGGCCGCCGTCCGCCGGGCCAGTTCCTCCGGCGTGCAGTCCATCAGCGCGGTGTCCGAGGTGAGTCCGGCGGTGTGCACCACGGCCCGTACGGTGTCGCCCTCGTCGCGCAGCCGCCCCAGGACCCGTTCCAGCGCGGTGCGGTCGGCGACGTCGCAGGCCAGCAGGGTGCTCCGGGCGCCGAGCGCCGCCAGGGCGTCGACCAGCGCGTCGGCTCCGGGGGCCTCGGGTCCCCGCCGGCCGAGGAGGACGAGGTGTTCCGCGCCGCGCTCCGCGAGCCAGCGCGCCACCTGGGCGCCGAGGCCTCCGGTGCCGCCGGTGACGAGGACCGTGCCGCGCGGCGTCCACGGTGCGGGCGCGGGTGTCGCGGGCTCCGGCGCGGGGACGAGCCGGCGGCCCAGCGGTACCGGCGCGCGTACGGCCACCTGGTCCTCGCCGTCCCGTCCGGCCAGCACCGCGCACAGCCCGTCCAGCGCGGGCCCGTCCAGCAGGTCCGGCAGGTCGACCAGGCCGCCCCAGCGCAGCGGGTGCTCCAGTGCCGCCACCCGGCCAAGGCCCCACACCTGGGCCTGCTCGGGGCGGACCTCCTCCGTGCCGTGGGCCGCCACCGCGCCGCGGGTGGCGCACCACAGGGGTGCGTCGATGCCGCTGTCGCCCAGTGCCTGGAGCAGCAGCAGGGTCCCGCTCAGGCAGGCGTCGAGCATCGGCAGGCCCGGGTGGGGTCCCTCAGCCAGCGCCAGCAGCGACAGGACGCCCTCCAGGGCGCCGAACTCCGGGAGCAGCGAGGCCAGTTCGGCGCGTTCGACGGCGGCCCCGACCCGGATCACGACCACGTCGGCGCCGTGTCCGGCGAGCGCCTGTTCGCAGGCGAGTGCGGTGCCCTCGGCACCGGGTCCGTCCGGGGTGACGAGCAGCCAGCGGCCGGAGAGGCGGGACTCCGCGGGCGCGGTGAGCGGCTCCCAGGCGATGCGGTAGCGGCGGGGGCCGGCGGGGACCTCGGTCTCCCGGGAGCGCCGGGCGGCGGGGGCCGGGTCCGGCGCGGCCACCGGCCAGAAGCGCCTGCGCTGGAAGGCGTAGGTGGGCAGGTCGACCCGCCGCACGTCGGTGCCGCTCCAGCCCGCCGACCAGTCCACCGCCACACCGCGCAGGTGCAGCGAGGCGAGTGCGGTGCGGACCGTGTCCGGCTCGCCGCGGCCGTCGCGCAGCAGCGGCACCGTCCCGGGGCCGCCGGGGCCGCCGGGGGTGGGGGCGGCGTCGGGGAGGCAGGCGTGGAGCATGCCGGACAGCACGCCGCCCGGTCCGAGTTCGAGGTACGTCGTCGCGCCCTCGGCCCGCAGCCGGCGGGCCCCTTCCAGGAAGCGCACGGTGCCCCGGGCGTGGCGCACCCAGTGGTCGGGGGAACGGAGTTCCGCGGCCGTGGCCGTGCGCCCGGTCAGGTTGGAGACGATCTCGATGCCGGGCGCGTGGTAGGTCAGCGACTCGGCCACGTCCCGGAACGCGTCGAGCATCCCGTCCATCCGGTCGGAGTGGAACGCGTGGCTCACGCTCAGCCGGCGGGTGCGCCGTCCGCGGGAGCGGAACGCCCCGGCCAGGCGCAGCACCGCGTCCGCGTCACCGGACAGGACCACGGAGGTGGGCCCGTTGACGGCGGCGATGTCCACCGCGTCCCGGCCCGGGTCGCGGTCCGCCTCCGTCAACGGCTCCGTCTCCGTCTCCGTCTCCGGGAGGGGGTGCCCGGTGCGGTCGTCCAGCAGGGCCTGGCGCACTTCCTCCTCGGTGGCCTCCACCGCCACCATCGCCCCGCCCTCGGGCAGTTCGTCCATCAGCCGGCCCCGGGCCGTTACCAGCGCGCAGGCATCGGGCAGGTCCAGCACGCCCGCCGCGTGGGCGGCGGCGAGTTCGCCGATGGAGTGCCCCATCAGCAGGTCGGGCCGCACACCCCAGTGCCGTACGAGCCGGAACAGCGCCGTCTCCAGGGCGAACAACGCGGGCTGGGTGTACCGGGTGCGGTCGAGCAGCGCCGCACCGGGGGTTCCGGGCTCGGCGAACAGGATGTCGCGCAGGGGCAGGTCGAGGTGCGGGTCCAGGCCGGTCAGCACCTCGTCGAGGGCGTCGGCGAACACCGGGTCGTCGCGGTAGAGCTCCGCACCGGCTCCGGCCCGCTGGCTGCCCTGTCCCGGGAAGAGGAAGGCGGTCCGGCCGGAGCGTACGGCGCCGCCGGTGAGCAGGTGGCCCGCTGCCGTACCGCGCGCGAGTGCGGTGAGCGAGCGCCGGACGGATGCCCGGTCCCGTCCCAGGACGGCGGCCCGGTGTTCGAGCGGGGCCCGTCCCGTGGCGAGCGAGTAGGCGACGTCCGCCAGTTCGGCGTCCGGGTCGGCATCGAGCCGGCTCACCAGCCGGCCGGCCTGTGCCCGCAGGGCCTCCGGTGTGCCGGCCGAGAGCAGCAGCGGCACGGGCGGGGCGGCCCGGCGCGCGGTGGCCGTCGTGGCGGTGTCCGGGGCGGCGGTGTCCGGGGCGGGCGCGGCCGAGGTGTAGGTCCGCTCCGGGGCGGGCGCGACGGCCGGTGCCTGCTCGATGATCGCGTGCACGTTGGTGCCGCTGATGCCGAACGACGACACGCCTGCCCGGCGCGGGTTCCCGGTCTCCGGCCACGGGGTGTGCGCGGTGAGCAGGCGGATGGCACCGTCGGACCAGTCGACGTGCGGGTTCGGCGTCCCGGCGTGCAGGGTTCCCGGCAGTTCGCCGTGGCGGATGGCCAGCACCATCTTCATCACCCCGGCCACCCCGGCCGCCGCCTGGGTGTGCCCGATGTTCGACTTCACGGAGCCGAGCCACAGCGGCCGGTCCGCCGGGCGCGCCGGCCCGTGGACGGCCTGGAGCGCCTGCGCTTCGATGGGGTCGCCGAGCCTGGTGCCGGTGCCGTGGGCCTCGATCGCGTCGATCTGGTCGGCGCGCAGCGCGGCGTCGGCCAGCGCGGCGCGGATGACCTGCTGCTGGGACGGGCCGTTCGGGGCGGTGAGCCCGTTGCTGGCGCCGTCCTGGTTCACGGCGGTGCCGCTGATCAGCGCGAGTACGGGGTGGCCGTGGCGCAGGGCGTCGCTGTGGCGCTCCAGCAGCAGCACTCCGGCGCCCTCGCCCCAGCCCGTGCCGTCCGCGTCCGCCGAGAACGCCTTGCACCGTCCGTCGGCGGCGAGCCCGCGCTGACGGCTGAACTCCACGAAGAGCCGCGGGGTGCTCATCACCGTCACCCCGCCCGCGAGGGCCTGCTCGCAGTCGCCGCGCCGCAGTGCCTGCACGGCCAGGTGGAGCGCCACCAGCGACGAGGAGCACGCGGTGTCGACGGTGAGCGAGGGCCCCTGGAGGCCGAGGACGTACGACAGCCGCCCGGACAGCACGCTGGCCGTGTTCCCGGTCAGCAGATGGCCCTCGGACACGCCCTCGGCGCCCTGCAGCAGCGCGGAGTAGTCCTGGCCGTTGGTACCGATGTAGACGCCGACCTGCCGGTCCTTCAGCGCGGTCGGGTCCTGCCCGGAGCCCTCGACCGCCTCCCAGGCGGTCTCCAGGAGCAGCCGCTGCTGCGGGTCCATGGCCAGGGCCTCGCGCGGCGAGATGCCGAAGAACTCCGCGTCGAACTCGGGGGCGTCGTGCAGGAAGCCGCCCTGCATGCTGTACGTGGTGCCGGCGTGGTCGGGGTCGGGGTCGTACAGCCCCTCGGTGTCCCAGCCCCGGTTCGACGGCCAGTCGCCGACGGCGTCGGTGCCCTTCGAGAGCAGGTGCCAGAAGTCCTCGGGCCCTGCGACCCCGCCGGGGAAGCGGCAGCCCATGCCGACGATCGCGATCGGCTCGTTGCCGCCGGGTGCCGCCGCCCGGCTCGCCTCGGAGCCGACGGAGCCGACATACTCGGCGGCGCCGATCGCCGCGTCCGGCAGGTCCAGGTCCAGGTCCGCGAGCAGCCGGTCGGCCAGTACCGACGGCGTGGGATGGTCGAACAGGACGGTGGCGGGCAGGGCCAGTCCGGTGACGGCGACGAGCCGGTTGCGCAGCTCCACCGCCGTCAGCGAGTCGAAGCCGAGCGCGGAGAACGCCTTTCCGGGCTGGACCGTGTCGACGTCCGGGTGGCGCAGGACCGTCGCCGCGTGGGTGCGTACCAGTTCGGTGAGGGTCCTGACCCGGTCCTCGTGGCGCGGCAGTACGGCGATCTGCTGCCGCAGGGCGTCGGCGGAGCCGCCGCCCTCCCGGGCCGCCGACGGTCCGGTGGCATCCGGGACGGGCCTCGCGGCAGCCGGGTCCGGCATCCCGTCGAGCAGGGCGGCGGACCGCAGGCCCATGCCCGTGGTGAAGCGCCTCCAGTCGACATCGGCGACCACGACCAGCTCGTCGTCCTCCGCGAGTGCCCGGCCGATCGCGGTGACGGCCGTTTCGGGCTCCATCACCGGCATGCCGAAGTCCCGCAGCCGCGCGGCGACACCGTCCGCCAGCATGCCCGGCCCGGCCCAGGCGCCCCAGGCCACGGACGTGCCGGGCAGCCCGGCGGCCCGGCGGGCGGCGACGAGTGCGTCGACGGCCGCGTTGGCGGCCGCGTAGTTGCCCTGCCCGGCGTTGCCCACGACGCCCATCACCGACGAGAACACCACGAAGGCCGACAGGTCGAGACCCGCGGTGGCCTCGTGCAGGTTCCGGGCGGCGGTCAGCTTGGCGCGCAGCACCACGGCGAGCCGCACGGGGTCCAGCGCGTCGAGCACACCGTCGTCGAGGACGCCCGCCGCGTGGATGACGGCGGACAGCGGGCATCGCGCCGGGATGTCGGCGAGCAGCGCCGCCAGTGCGGCCGGGTCGGCGACGTCGCAGGCCGCGAAGGCCACTTCGGCGCCCAGCGCCGTCAGTTCCTCCCGCAGCGCGTCCGTTCCGGGTGCGTCGGCACCGCGGCGGCTGACCAGCAGCAACCGCTCCGCGCCCTGGCCCGCGAGCCAGCGCGCCGTGTGCGAGCCGACGCCACCGGTGCCACCGGTGACGAGGACCGTGCCCTGCCATCGCGGTCGCGTCCGCACGGCCGCGCCGTCCTTACGGGCCTTCGGCGGCACGGACGACGCGGGCCGGAGACGGCGGCCGTGGACCCCGGTGGAGCGCACCGCCACCTGTTCCTCGTCGGCCGCGGCTCCCGCGAGCACCGCGCACAAGCGGCGGGCGGCCCGTACGTCCAGCACCTCGGGCAGGTCGATCAGACCGCCGCGGCGATGCGGGTGCTCCAGTGCCAGCGTCCGGCCCAGGGCGGCGGACGCGGCCTGACCGACGTGTCCGGGCCGCTCAGCGCCGCCCAGGACCGCCGTTCCCTTCGTCAGCGTCCAGAGCCGGGCGTGGATGCCCGTGTCCTCCAGCGCCTGGGCCAGCGCGAGGGTCAGCGCCGGACCACCGGGCAGGTCGGGGTGTTCGGGATGGGGGCGCTCCTCCCAGGACAGCAGGGACAGCACACCGGCGATCGGCTGCTCCGCGGCGGTCTTCGTCAGCAGGGCGGCCAGTTGTTCACGGGTCGCGCCCGGATCGTCGACGACGCACGGGAGGAGGTCGGCTCCGGCCTCGCCGAGGGTGTCCAGGACGGCCGCCGCGTCGTCGCCCTGGGGACGCAGGGCGAGCCAGCGACCGGGGAGGCCGTCCGCCGGCGCGACCGACAGGGGTGCCCAGGCAACGTGGTAGCGCCAGGATTCCGCCCTCCGTTCACGGCTCCTGACGGAGCGCCAGGTCGCCAGCGCGGGCAGGACTTCGTCCAGGGCTTCCCGGCCGACCCCGAGGGCTTCGGCGAGCTGGGCGGGGTCCTGCAGTTCCGGGTCGTCCCAGCGGTCCTCGGCGGGGGCGGCCGGGACGGCGGCGGGGGCCGTCAGCCAGTAGCGGCTGCGCTGGAAGGCGTACGTCGGCAGGTCCACCCGCCGCGCGCCCGGGAACGCACCCGAGAAGTCCACCCCCAACCCGCACTCCCACGCACGGCCCACCGCACGCAGCACCTGAGCCGGGCCACCCTCCCCGCGACGCAACGTCCCCAGCACCGCGGCCTCCACACCCGCGGCCTCCACCGACTCCCCCACCGCCACACCCAGCACCGCATGCGGACTGGACTCGACGAAGAACCGGAAACCCTCCCCCAGCAACGCCCCCGTGGCCTGCCCGAACTCCACCGTCTCGCGCAGGTTGCGGTACCAGTACTCGGCGTCCAGGGACTTCGTGTCCAGCCAGCCGCCCGTCACCGTCGAAAGGAACGGCACCGTGCCGGACAGGGGTGC
>NZ_JBHVJT010000136.1:0-12185 GCF_042798815.1 Kitasatospora sp. NPDC057738
GCGCACGTCGAGGAGGTCCGCGAGCAGCTGCTCTCCGACCTGGACGGCATCGCACCCCTGTCCGGCACGGTGCCGTTCCTTTCGACGGTGACGGGTGGCTGGCTGGACACGGAGGTCCTGGACGCCGAGTACTGGTACCGGAATCTGCGGGAGACGGTGGAGTTCGGGCAGGCCACGGCGGCGTTGCTGGGGGAGGGCTTCCGGTTCTTCGTCGAGTCCAGCCCGCACCCCGTGCTCACCTTCGGCGTCCAGCAGACCGCCGACGCGGCCGACACCGCCGGCTCCGCGCAGGGCCCCGCCGTGGTCGTGGGCACGCTGCGGCGCGGCGAGGGCGGCCTCGACCGCTTCCTGACGTCCCTGGGAGAGGCCCACGCGGGCGGCCTGTCGCCCGACTGGGACCGGGTGTTCGCCGGACACCGTCCGGACGGCATCTCCCTGCCCACCTACCCCTTCCAGCGTCGCCCGTACTGGCTGGAGGACACCGGCCCCGCGGCGGGCGGTCCTTCCGGAACGTCCTCGGACGGCGACGACTTCTGGGAGGCCCTGGGCGGAGGCGACCTGGACCGGTTCACCACGACCCTGGGGGTGACGCCCGAGGACCCGCTGAACGTGGTGCTCCCCGCGCTCGCCACCTGGCGCACCGAGCGCACCGAGCGTTCGGTGGTCGACTCCTGGCGCTACCGCGTGACCTGGCGGGCCCTGCCCGAGGGTCCCCCGGTCGCACTGGACGGCACCTGGCTCGTGCTGTCGTCGGACGGTCGGCCCGAGGACGGAGCGCGCCGATCGGAGACGACCGTCCAGGTCATGGAGCAGGCCGGGGCTTCGGTGGTCCACCTACGGATCGCCGAGGCGGAGGCCGACCGTGCCGTGCTGGCCGACCGGGTCCGCGCGTCCCTCGACGCGCTGCCCGGCCCGGTGGCGGGAGTGCTGTCGCTGCTGGGCCTCGACGAGCGCCCGCACTCGGCGCACCCCTCCGTCCCGCTGGGCGCCGCGCTCAACCTGGCCCTGGTCCAGGCCCTCGGCGACGCCGGGATCGACGCGCCCCTGTGGTGGGCGACCCGGGGCGCGGTGTCGGTCGGGGGCACGGACACCGGGAGCGCGGTCAGCGCCGCGCAGAACCTGCTCTGGGGTCTGGGCCGGGTCGCCGCGCTGGAGTTCCCGCAGCGCTGGGGCGGTCTGATCGACCTCCCGGAGATCCTGGACACGGACACCGCCCCGCAGCTGTGCCGGGTGCTGGCCGGCGGCGCCGGGGACGAGGACCAGGTCGCCGTACGGGCCACCGGCTGCCACGGCCGGCGGCTGGTCCGGTCCGCCCTGGGCGACACCTCGCCGCGGCGCAGCTGGCGGCCCGGGGGCACCGTGCTGATCACCGGCGGCACCGGTGGGATCGGCGCGCAGATCGCGCGCTGGCTGGCCCGGCGGGGAGCCGGGCACCTGGTGCTGGTCAGCAGGCGCGGCGCGGACGCGCCGGGTGCGCCGGAGCTCTCCGAGGAACTGGCCGCCCTCGGCACCCGGGTCACCCTGGCCGCGTGCGACGTCGCCGACCTGGAGGCCCTGCGCGAGCTCAAGGACGGCCTCGAACAGGACGGCCACCGGATCAGCACCGTCTTCCACGCCGCAGGGGCCGGGCTGCTGGTGCCACTGCCCGACACCGACGCGGACGAGTTCGCCGACACCTTCCACGCCAAGGTCGGCGGGGCCAGGAACCTGGACCTGCTCTTCGACCGGGACACGCTCGACGCGTTCGTGCTGTTCTCCTCCATCTCCGGGGTGTGGGGCAGCGCCGTCCACGGCGCCTACGCCGCCGCCAACGCCTACCTCGACGGCCTCGCCGAGGACCGCAGGAGCCGCGGCCTCGCCGCGACCTCCGTGGTGTGGGGCATCTGGAGCCCCGAGGGCGGGGCCGGCGGGATGGCGGCCGAACTGGCGGAGGAGACCCTGCGCGGCCACGGCGTGCTCTTCATGCCGCCCGCGGTCGCGATCACCGGGCTCCAGCAGGTCCTGGACCACGACGAGACCGTGGTCGTGGTCGCCGACATCGACTGGGACCGCTTCGCGACGGTCTTCACCTCGGCCCGCCCCAGCCCGCTGATCGGGGAACTCCCCGAGGTGCGCACCGCGCTGGCCGCCGAACCGGAGACCGGCGGGACCGGGGCCGAGGGAACGCCCTCGGCGCTGCGCGACCGGCTGGAGCCGCTCCCGGCGGCCGAGCGGACCCGGGTGCTGGTCGACCTGGTCCGGACCCACGCGGCCGCCGTCCTCGGCCACGACTCGCCGGACGCGGTCGCCCCCGGCCGTGCCTTCCGCGACCTGGGCTTCGACTCCCTGACCGCCGTGGACATGCGCAACCGGCTCAACACCGCCACCGGCCTGCGGCTCCCGGTCACCGTCGTCTTCGACTACTCGTCGGCGACCGCGCTCGCCCGGCGCCTGGAGACCGGACTGCTGGGCACCGCCGAGGAGCCCGCCACCGTCCGGCCGCTCCCGTCGGCGGCACCCGCCGCGGACGACGACCCCGTCGTGATCGTCTCCATGAGCTGCCGCTACCCCGGCGGCGTCCGCACCCCCGAGGACCTGTGGCGCCTGGTCGCCGACGGACGCGACGCCGTCTCCGGGCTGCCGTCCGACCGGGGCTGGGACCTCGACGCGCTGTACGACGCGGACCCCGACCGGCCCGGCCGGAGCTACGCCGCCGCGGGCGGATTCGTCACGGACGCGGACCGGTTCGACCCCGGCTTCTTCGGCATCTCGCCGCGCGAGGCACTGGCCATGGACCCGCAGCAGCGGCTGCTGCTCGAAACCTCCTGGGAGGCGATCGAGCGCGCCGGCATCGACCCGGCGACCCTGCACGGCACCCCGACCGGCGTCTTCGCCGGCGCCTCCTACCAGGGCTACGGCGGCACCCTGCGCGACGTCCCCGAGGAACTGGAGGGCCTGTTCATCGCGGGCATCTCCACCAGCGTCCTGTCCGGGCGGGTCGCCTACCAACTCGGCCTCCAGGGGCCCGCCGTGACCGTGGACACGGCCTGCTCCTCGTCCCTGGTGGCGGTCCACCTCGCCGCGCAGTCGCTGCGCTCGGGCGAATGCGCGCTGGCACTGGCGGGCGGCGCCACGGTGATGGGCACCCCGCTGTCGTTCACCGGCTTCAGCCGGCAGCGCGGGCTCGCCGAGGACGGGCGCTGCAAGTCCTTCGCCGCCTCGGCGGACGGCTTCGGCATGGCCGAGGGCGTGGGCCTGCTGCTCCTGGAACGCCTCTCGGACGCCCGCCGCAACGGCCACCCGGTGCTCGCGGTGCTGCGCGGCTCGGCGATCAACCAGGACGGCGCGAGCAACGGGCTGACCGCGCCCAGCGGCCTGGCCCAGCAGCGGGTGATCCGCGACGCGCTGGCGAACGCCGGGCTGACGGCCGCCGACGTGGACGCCGTCGAGGCACACGGCACCGGCACCCGGCTGGGCGACCCGATCGAGGCCGACGCGCTGCTGGCCACCTACGGCCAGGACCGGCCGGCCGACCGGCCGGTGCGGCTCGGGTCGCTGAAGTCGAACATCGGGCACACCCAGGCCGCCGCCGGGGTCGGCGGCATCATCAAGATGGTGCTGGCCATGGGACACGGCGAGCTGCCGCGGACCCTGCACATCGACCGGCCGTCCCCGAACGTCGACTGGACGGCGGGCGCCGTCGCCCTGCTGACCGAGGCCGCCCCCTGGCCGGAGACCGGCCGTCCGCGCCGGGCCGGCGTGTCCTCGTTCGGCCTGAGCGGCACCAACGCCCACGTCGTCATCGAGCAGCCGCCCGCCGACCCCGAGCTCGCACCCGTACCCGCACCCGTACCCGTACCCGGGGCGTCCGCCGTCCCGTGGGTCCTGTCCGGGCGGACCGCCGAGGCGGTGAAGGCCCAGGCGGAGCGGCTGCACACGTACCTGACGGAGCATCCGGAGCTGTCGTCCGTCGACGTCGGCCACTCCCTGGCCACCACCAGGACCGCCTTCGAGCACCGCGCAGCCGTCGTCGGCGACGACCGCGCGGCCCTGCTGGGCGGCCTGGCCGCACTGGCCGCGGGAGACCGCGCACCCGGCCTGGTCGAAGGCACCGTCGCCCGATCGGCCAGGACCGTCTTCGTCTTCCCCGGCCAGGGATCCCAGTGGGCCGGCATGGCCCGGGAACTGCTCGACCACGCCCCGGCCTTCGCCGACCGGATCGCGGCCTGCGAACGCGCCCTCGCCCCGCACCTGGACTGGTCGCTGCTCGCGGTCCTGCGGGAGGAGCCCGACGCGCCCCCGCTGGACCGGGTGGACGTGGTGCAGCCGGTGCTGTGGGCGGTGATGGTGTCGCTGGCCGAGCTGTGGCGGGCGCACGGGATCGTCCCGGACGCCGTGGTCGGACACTCCCAGGGCGAGATCGCCGCCGCCTGCGTGGCCGGCGCGCTCTCGCTGGACGACGCCGCCCGGATCGTCGCCCTGCGCAGCCGGGCCCTGCTGGCCCTGACCGGACGCGGCGGCATGCTGTTCGTGCCGCAGCCGGTCGGAGCCGTCCGCGAAGCACTGTCCTCCCACGACGGGGCACTCGACGTCGCCGCGGTCAACGGGCCGACGTCGGTGACGGTCTCCGGCGACCCGGCGGCACTGGAACGACTGCGCGAGCAGTACTCCGAGGCGGGCGTCCTGACCTGGCCGGTCCCCGGCGTGGACTTCGCCGGACACTCGCCCCAGGTGGAGGAGCTCCGGGAGGAACTGCTCACCCTCCTCGGCGGCACCGCGCCGCGGACGTCCGACATCCCGTTCTACTCCACGGTCAGCGGCGGCCCCGTGGACACCCTGCGCCTGGACGCCGCGTACTGGTACGAGAACCTGCGCCGGCCGGTCGAGTTCGGACGGGCGGTCCACGCGCTCATCGCCGACGGACACCACACCTTCGTCGAGTGCAGCACCCACCCCGCGCTGACCGTCTGGCTCCAGGAGGCCGTCGAAGCGGCCGGAGCCGGCGACGGAGCCGTCGTCGGCACCCTGCGGCGCACCGAGGGCGGCCCCGGCCGCTTCCTCGCCGCGCTCACCGAACTCCACGTCCGCGGACTGCCGGTGGACTGGGGCACGGTGTTCGCCGGAACCGGCGCGCGCAAGCGGCCCCTGCCCACCTACGCCTTCCAGCAGCAGCGCTACTGGCTGGACACCACCCCCGGCCGGCCCGCCGACGCCCTGACCGGCACTGACGCCACGACCGGCGCCGGCCCGGCCGACTCCGGCTTCTGGGAGGCGGTCGACCACGGGGACCTGGACGCCCTCGCCACCACCCTGCGGGTCGAGGACGGGGAACTGAGGGCCTCCCTAGCCTCCCTGGTGCCCACCCTCGCCGAGTGGGCGCGCGGCCGGGCCGGCGACCGGACCGCCGACAGCTGGCGCTACCGGGTCGCCTGGAAGCCCCTGCCGGCACCCGAGCGGCCCCGGCTCACCGGCAGCTGGCTCGTCGTCGCCCCGGCCGGCGCCGCCGACGACCCGGCCGTCGCGTTCGCCGCGGACTCCCTGCGCGGACACGGCGCCACGCCCGTCCTGGTCGAGGCGGGCCCCGACGCGACCGACCGGACACGGTTCGCCGCACTGCTGCGCGACGCCCACGGCCACCCCGACGGGCCGCCCGCCGGAATCCTGTCACTGCTCGCCCTGGCCGAAGAACCGCACAGCGACGGATCGGCGCTTCCCCGCGGCCTCACCCTGACGGTCGCACTCCTCCAGGCCCTGGGCGACCTCGGCACCGACGCCCCGCTCTGGTGCGCCACCCGGGGCGCGGTGTCGGTCGGCCGCTCCGACCGGATCGACAGCACGCTCCAGGCCCTGGTCTGGGGCCTCGGCGGGGTCGCCGGTGTCGAGTACCCGCAGCGGTGGGCCGGCCTGGTCGACCTGCCGCGCCGGCTCGACGACCGGGCCGCGACCCGGCTCGCCGAAGCACTGACGAGCCCGGACGGCGAGGACCAGCTGGCGGTGCGCGCCACCGGGCTCTACGGCCGCAGGGTCGTCCACGCCGGACTCGGTGACACCGCCCCCGTGCGCGACTGGACACCCGAGGGCACGGTCCTGATCACCGGCGGCACCGGCGGCCTCGGCGCCCAGATCGCCCGCTGGCTCGCCCGCACCGGCACCGCGCACCTGCTGCTCACCAGCCGGCGCGGCGCACAGGCCCCGGGCGCCGACGCCCTGCTGGCCGAACTGCGCGGACTCGGCGCCGCCGCCACCGCGGTGGCCTGCGACGTCGCGGACCGCGACGCACTGGCCGAACTGCTCGCCGGCATTCCGGCCGAGCGCCCGCTGCGCGCCGTCCTGCACACCGCGGGCGTCCTCGACGACGGGGTGATCGACTCGATCACCCCCGAACGCGCGGCCGGCGTCCTGCGCCCCAAGCTCGACGGCGCACGCAACCTCGACGAGCTCACCCGTGAACTCGACCTGACCGCCTTCGTGCTGTTCTCCTCGCTCGCCGGCACGCTCGGCGGCACCGGCCAGGGCAGCTACGCCGCCGCCAACGCCTACCTCGACGCCCTGGCCCGGCAGCGCCGCGACCTCGGACTGCCCGGCACCTCGGTGGCCTGGGGCCTGTGGGGCGGCGACAGCCTCGCCTCCGGAGCGGTCGCCGAACGGCTGATCCGCGACGGCCTGCCCGCCATGGATCCCGCCACGGCCACGATCGCGCTGCGTCAGGCCCTCGACCACGACGAGACGGCGGTCCTCGTCGCCGACTTCGCCTGGGACCGCTTCACCCGGGCGTTCACCGCGCTCCGGCCCAGTGCCGCCCTCGGGGACCTGCCCGAGGTACGGGACGTGCTCGCCGCCGCGGCCGGGCCCCGGGGCACGGCCGACGGCGCCGAGCCGCCGGCCCTGCGGCTGGCCGCACTGCCCCCGGCGGAACGGGACCGGGCCCTGCTGGACCTGGTCCGCTCCGAGGTCGCCGCCGTGCTCGGCCACCCCGGGCCCGAGGCGGTGGGACCCGACCAGGCGTTCAAGGAGATCGGCTTCGACTCGCTGATCGCCGTCGAACTGCGCAACCGGCTCGCCGCGGTCACCGGCCTGCGCCTGTCGGTGACCCTGGCCTTCGACTACCCCACGGCCACGGCCCTGGCAGGACACCTGCGCACCGAACTGCCGGGGGCGCCCGCCACGGAGACGACCGACGCTCCCGGGCAGGTGCCCGCGGCCGCCGCGGTGTCCGAGGACGAGGCGATCGCCGTGGTCGCCATGAGCTGCCGCTACCCCGGCGGCGTCAGCACCCCCGAGGAGCTGTGGGAGCTCGTCGCGGGCGGACAGGACGCGATCACCGGCTTCCCCACCGGACGGGGCTGGGACCTGGACGGCCTCTACGACCCGGACCCGGACCGGGTCGGCAGCACCTATGCGCGGGAAGGCGGCTTCCTCCACGACGCCGACCGCTTCGACCCGGCCTTCTTCGGGATCTCCCCGCGCGAGGCGCTGACCATCGACCCCCAGCAGCGGCTGCTGCTCGAACTCTCCTGGGAGGCGTTCGAGCGGGCCGGCATCGACCCGCTGTCACTCAAGGGCAGCGCGAGCGGCGTCTTCGTCGGATGCAGCCACCACGACTACGGGTCGCGCGTCACCGAACCCTCCGAAGAGTTCGAGGGCTACCTCGGCATCGGCAGCGCGGGCAGCGTGGCGTCCGGGCGGATCTCCTACAGCCTCGGCCTCGAAGGGCCCGCGGTGACCGTCGACACGGCGTGCTCCTCGTCGCTGGTCGCGGTCCACCTCGCGGCCCGGTCGCTGCGGGCCGGCGAATGCTCGCTGGCGCTCGCCGGCGGGGTGACCGTGATGTCGACACCGGGCGCGTTCGTCGAGTTCAGCCGGCAACGGGTGCTCGCCGAGGACGGCCGCTGCAAACCGTTCGCCGCCGCCGCCGACGGCACCTCCTGGGCCGAGGGCGCCGGACTGCTCGTCCTGGAGCGCCTGTCGGACGCCCGGCGCAACGGCCACCCGGTGCTCGCCCTCGTACGCGGCTCCGCCGTCAACCAGGACGGCGCCAGCAACGGCCTGACCGCCCCCAACGGGCCCTCCCAGCAGCGGGTCATCCGGGCGGCCCTCGCCGACGCCGGACTGACCGCTGCCGAGGTCGACGCGGTGGAGGCGCACGGCACCGGGACCCGGCTGGGCGACCCGATCGAGGCCCAGGCACTCCTGGCCACGTACGGCCGGGAACGCGGCGCGCAGCAGCCGCTGTGGCTGGGGTCGCTGAAGTCGAACATCGGACACAGCCAGGCCGCCGCCGGAGTCGCCGGCATCATCAAGATGGTGCAGGCCATGCGGCACGGGGCGCTGCCGCGCACCCTGCACGTGGACACGCCGACACCCCACGTCGACTGGTCGGCCGGCGCGGTCCGGCTGCTCACCGAGGACACCCCGTGGCCGGAGACCGGCCGTCCCCGGCGGGCCGCGGTGTCGTCGTTCGGAGTCAGCGGCACCAACGCCCACACCATCCTCGAACAGCCCACCGAACCGGCCCCGCCCGCCGCCCCCGCGCCGACCCCGGCGACCACCCCCGACACGCCCGCCCTGCCCTGGCTGCTCTCCGCCCGTGGCGCGGACGCGCTGCGGGAGCAGGCCGCCCGGCTGCTCCGGCACGTGGAGCACGCCCCGGCCCTCGCCGTCGCGGACCTGGGCCGCTCCCTGGCGCTGAACCGCAGCGCCTTCGAGTACCGGGCCGCCCTCACCGGCACGGACCGGCAGACCCTGCTCCAGGGGCTCACCGCCCTCGCCGCCGGCGAGCCGTCGGCGGACCTGGTGAGCGGTGTCACCGGCCCGGCCGCGAAGACCGCCTTCCTGTTCCCCGGCCAGGGCAGCCAGCGCACCGGGATGGGTGCCGAACTGTACGCGCGGTTCCCGGTCTTCGCCGACGCCTTCGACGCGGTCTGCGCGGAACTCGACCCGCTGCTCGACCACCCGCTGCGGGAGGTGATCGACGCGGCCCCCGGCGACCCCGGCCACGGCCTGCTGGACCGCACCGAATACACCCAGCCCGCCCTGTTCGCCCTCGGCGTCGCCCTCTTCCGCCTCGTCGAGCACTGGGGCGTGCGCCCCGACCGGCTGCTCGGCCACTCCGTGGGAGAGCTGGCCGCCGCCCACGTCGCCGGGGTGTTCGCGCTGCCCGACGCCGCGAGGCTGGTGGTCGCGCGGGGACGGCTGATGCAGGCCCTCCCGGCGGGCGGCGCGATGGTCGCCCTCGCCGCCGGGGAGGAGGAGGTGCTGCCGCTGCTCGCCGGCCGCGAGAGCGACGTCGGCCTCGCCGCGGTCAACGGCCCGGCCTCGACCGTGATCTCCGGCGACGCGGCGGTGGTGGACGAGATCGCCGCCGTGCTCGCCGCGCGCGGCCGCAAGACCCGACGGCTGCGGGTCTCCCACGCCTTCCACTCGCCCCTCATGGAGCCGATGCTCGCCGAGTTCCGCGAGGTCGCGGCCCGGATCGTCCCGGGAGAGGCCGCCATCCCCGTCATCTCCGACCTGACGGGCGAGCCGGCCACCGCCGAGCAGCTCGGCTCACCGGACTACTGGGTGGAGCACGTGCGCGGCACCGTCCGCTTCCAGGACGGCGTACGCCACCTGGAGCGCGACGGCGTCACCGCGTTCCTCGAACTCGGACCCGACGGCGCGCTCACCGCCATGGGCCAGGACTGCCTGACCGGCGCCGGCGGCAGCCCCGTGCTGGTGCCCCTGCTGCGCAAGGACCGGCCCGAAGCCCCCGCGGCGACGGCCGCCCTGGCCCGGCTGCACGTCACGGGCGTCCCCGTGGACTGGAACGCCGTCCACTCCGGCGGCCCGTCCCGCTCCGCCGTCGACCTGCCGACCTACGCCTTCCAGCGCGGCAGCTACTGGCTGCCGGCCGGCCCGGCCACGGTCGGCCTGCCCGCGGCCGGACTGCTGACGGTCGACCACCCGCTGCTCGGCGCCGGAACGGAACTCGCGGACTCCGACGGCTTCCTGTTCACCAGCAGGTTCTCGGTCCGCAGCCACCCCTGGCTGGCCGACCACGGCGTCTACGAGGGCGTGCTGTTCCCCGCCACCGCGTTCCTGGAACTCGCGGTCCGCGCGGGCGACCAGGTCGGCTGCGACCAGGTCGAGGAACTGACCCTGGAGGCGCCGCTGGTGCTCCCGGCGGGCGGAGCCGTCACACTCCAGCTCACCGTCGGAAGCCCGGACGCCTCCGGCACCCGCCCGCTGAGCGTCCACGCCCGGGCCGCCGACGACGGCCCCGACGCCCCCTGGACCCGGCACGCGAGCGGCCTGCTCACCTCCGCCGCAGAGCCCGACCAGGCGGACCCGGTCGACCCGGTCGACCCCGCGGCCTGGCCGCCGTCCGGAGCCGTCCCCCTCGACACGGAAGGCCTGTACGACCGCTTCGCGGGCGGCGGATTCGCCTACGGACCGGCGTTCCAGGGCCTGCGCGCGGCCTGGCGGCTCGGCGACGAGGTGTACGCCGTCGCGAGCCTGCCGGAGGAGCAGCAGCCGGACGCCGCCGCGTTCGGCCTGCACCCGGCCCTGCTCGACGCCGCCCTGCACGCGCTGGTGTTCGACGTACTGGAGGGACCCGCGCAGGGCTGGCTGCCGTTCTCCTGGAACGGGGTGCGCCTGCACGCCTCCGGCGCCACCGAACTCCGGCTGCGGCTGACCCCCACGGGCCGCGACGCCGTCACCGTACGGGCGACCGACGCCGTCGGCCGGCCGGTGGTCTCGGCCCGCTCCCTCGTCCTGCGACCCGTCTCGGCCGACCGCTTCAAGGCCACCCGCGCCGGACACCACGAGGAGCTGTTCCGCCCCGAGTGGCAGGCCCTGCCGGAGCGCGCCGCGACGGGCACCGTCTCCGGCCCGGAGTCCTGGACCGTGCTCGGCGCCGGGACGCCCCTGCCCTCCGGCGCCACGCCGTTCCCCGGCCGTACGGTCGCCGACCTCGCCGCGCTGTCCGCACTGCTCGACGCGGGCACCCCGCCGCCCCGGCTGGTCCTCGCCGCCTGCCCGCCCGTCCCGGCCCCGCCCGGCACCCTCCGCGAGGCGGTCCACGACGGCCTCGGCACGGTCCTCGCGCTGCTGCGCGACTGGCTGGCCGACGAGCGCCTGACCGGCTCCAAGCTGGTCCTGGTCACCGCGGGCGCGGTCCCGGTGACCGGCGACGACGTCCCGGACCCGGCCCTGGCCGCGCTCTGGGGCCTGGTCCGCTCGGCGCAGACCGAGAACCCCGACCGCTTCGTCCTGCTGGACCTGGACGCCCACGACACCCCGCCGGCCGTACTCGCCGAAGCCCTCGCCTCCGGGGAACCCCAGCTCGCGATCCGGGCCGGCGCCGTCCACGTCGCCCGGCTGGCCCGCGTACCGCTGGCCGCCGCCGGGCGCACACCCGGCTGGAGCGGCGACGGAACCGTCCTGATCACCGGCGGCACCGGTGCCATCGGCGCCCACGTCGCCCGCCACCTGGCCGCCGAACACGGCGTCCGGCACCTGCTGCTGACCAGCCGCAGCGGCCCCGCCGCCGACGGCGCGGCCGAACTCCTCGCCGAGCTCGCCGCGCTGGGCGCGCACGCCGAGATCGCCGCCTGCGACGCCGCCGACCGCGACGCCCTCGCGGCCCTGCTGGCCGCCCTGCCCCCCGCGCACCCGCTGACCGGGGTGGTGCACGCCGCGGGCGTCCTGGCCGACGGCGTCGTCGCCACCATGACGCCCGAGCAGCTGGACCTCGTCCTGCGCCCCAAGGTGGACGCGGCGATCAACCTGCACGAACTCACCGCCGGCCCGGACCTGTCCGAGTTCGTCCTGTTCTCGTCCATCGCCGGCATCTTCGGCGGCATGGGCCAGGGCAACTACGCCGCCGCCAACGCCTTCCTGGACGCACTGGCCCACCGGCGCCGCGCCGACGGGCTGCCCGGCCGCTCCCTCGCCTGGGGCCTGTGGGCCAACAGCACCGGGATGACCGGCGGGCTCACCGAGGCCGACCTGCGACGGATCGCCCGGGGCGGGATCGTCGCCTTCGACCCGGCCCAGGGACTGGCGCTCTTCGACACGGCCGCCGCCCTCGACGAGCCGGTCGTCCTCCCGCTGCGGCTCGACACCGCGGCCGTCCGCGCCCAGGCCGGCGCCGGCGGCGTCCCCGCCCTGCTGCGCGGACTGGTGCGCCCCGGCGCCCGGCGCGGCGCCGCGGGCCCCGCCGC
>NZ_JBHVJT010000137.1:0-11808 GCF_042798815.1 Kitasatospora sp. NPDC057738
AGGCTGCGGGCGCACCATGTCCGTAGTTCGGGTGTGTCGGGGCGGTGTTCGGGGTTCGGGTGGGTCGTGCAGTAGGCGACGAGTCGTTTGGTTCCGGGGGTGTCCTCGCGTGCGAGTACGACGCAGGACGTGATGTCGGGGTGTTTCAGGAGTGTGGATTCGATTTCGCCGAGTTCGATGCGGTGGCCGCGGATTTTGACCTGGTGGTCGATGCGGCCGAGGTATTCGATGGTGCCGTCGGGCAGTCGGCGGACGAGGTCGCCGGTGCGGTAGACGCGGGCGCCGGGATCCGTTCGGACGGGGTGTGGGATGAAGCGTTCGGTGGTGAGTTCGGGGCGGTTGAGGTAGCCGCGGGCGAGGCCGGCTCCGCCGATCCAGAGTTCGCCGGGTACGCCGATGGGGGCGGGTCGGGCGGATTCGTTCATGACGAAGAGTTCGGTGTTGGCGATGGGGTGGCCGATGGTGACGGTGTGCGTTTCGGGTTCGATGTCGGCGGCCAGGGACCAGATGGTGGTTTCTGTGGGTCCGTAGAGGTTGGTGACGCGGTGGGCGCGGTTGGTGAGGCGGTGGGCGAGGTCGGGGGGCAGGGCTTCGCCGCCGGTGAGTATGTGCAGGTGGGTGGCCTGGTCGGGCAGTACGTCGACGAGTGTCTGCCAGACGGAGGGGGTGGCCTGCATGACGGTGATGCCGTGTCGGGTCAGGAGGGTGGCGAGTGCGTGGGGGTCGCGGGTCTGTTCCCTGTTCGCGAGTACCACGTGGGCCCCGGTGATCAGGGGTAGGTACAGCTCCAGGTTGGAGATGTCGAAGGTGACGGTGGTGACGGAGAGCAGTCGGTCGTCGGCGGTGAAGGCGAGTCGGTCGCGCAGGGCGAGGAGGAGGTTGGTGAGTGCGCTGCGGGGGATCTCGACGCCTTTGGGTGTGCCGGTGGATCCGGAGGTGTGGATGACGTAGGCGAGGTCGTTGCCGGTGGCCTCGGTGGGCAGGTCGGTGTCGTTCTCGCGTGCTACTGCTGCGGCGTCGGCGGCATCATCCACGCTTACGACCGCGGCGCCGGTGTCGGGTAGTCGTTCGCGCAGGCTTTCCTGGGTGACGACGACGGGTGCCGCTGTGTCGTGGAGCAGGAAGGTGAGGCGGTCGAGCGGGTATGCGGGGTCCAGGGGTATGTAGGCGCCGCCGGCCTTGAGAACGGCGAGCAGGGCGGCGACCAGGTCGGGTCCGCGTTCGAGGCATACCGCGACCAGGGTGGCGGGGCCGACGCCGAGTGTCCTGAGGTGGCGGGCGAGCCGGTTCGCTCGGGCGTTCAACTCCCGGTAGGTGAGGGACTGTTCGCCAAAGGAGAGGGCCACGGCGTCCGGGCATTCGCGTGCGCGTTCCTGGAACAGCTCGGGGACGCCGAGGTCCACCGGGAAGGGTGCGGCCGTGTCGTTCCACTCCACCAGGAGCCGTTCGCGTTCGGTGGCGGTCAGCAGGTTCAGTTCGCCGATCCGGCGGTCGGGGCCGGCGGCCGCGGAGGCGAGGAGCTCTCCGAAGTGGCCTGTCATTCGTTCGATCGTCGCGCGGTCGAAGAGGTCGGTGGAGTACTCGACGCAGGCCGTGATGCGGTTGCCGTCCTCGCGGAACGACATCGTCAGGTCGAGGGCGGAGGTCGTGGCCTCCAGGGACAGCGCTTCGGTCTCCAGTCCCTTGAACTCCCATTGTCCGTCGAAGCCGTCCTGGGCGGCGAGCATCACCTGGAAGAGCGGGGTGCGGGAGAGGTCGCGCTGTGGGGCCAGTTCCTCCACCAGGCGTTCGAAGGGGACGTCCTGGTTGGCGTAGGCGTCCAGCGCGCGGCCCCTGACCTGCCGCAACAGCTCACGGACCGTCGGGTCGCCGCCGAGGTCGGCGCGCAGGACGAGGTTGTTCAGGAAGAACCCGACCAGCCCCTCGGTCTCCGGCCGGTTCCGTCCCGCGATCGGCACGCCGACCGCCACGTCGGACTGCCCCGAGTACGTGGAGAGCAGCACTTGGTACAAGCCGAGCAGCACCATGAACAGCGTGCAGTCCTCGCGCCGCGCCAGCTCCCGCAGCCCACCGGTCACCTCGGCCGGCACCTCGAACTCAAGGCTCGACCCGCGCCCCGACCGCACCGAGGGCCGCGGCCGGTCCGTCGGCAGCTCCAACGGCTCCAGACCCGCCAACACCTCACGCCAGTAGGCCAATTGACCATCAACAACCGATGCGGATAAGTCGTCGCTACCCACAGCCATCGCTCCGAGAACCTCTCTAGGCACAGGTCGGCACCCCTCTCGTGCGGGTTGGAGTTCTCTCCGCAGGGCATGCAGGAGAGCTCGCAGCGCACAATGAAGGGGGCACATCAAGAATGAAGACAAGCCAGTCGGACAACACTCAAGAATGAGGTGCTCAGCGCTTGGCGGTCGCCGCCGCAACTCCTTCAGGAGCCTCATCGTCACCGTTGGGCGACGACGGGAACTTCCGCATGGTGCGCAGCGGCGAAAGGAGAATCGGAATAAAGGCGAAACAGCCCGCGGCGGCACACACGAAAAGCCCCTGGCGTACCCCGAGCCACCCAGCCACGGCGCCGCCCAGTACGGAGCCGACGGGCATGAAGCTCCAGGTCAGGAATCGCATCGTGGCATTTACTCGCCCGAGATATTCATCGGGGGTCAGGGTCTGTGTGCAGCTGACTTGAGTGACATTGTAGACGACGATCATAAACGCCGTGACACCGTCGGCGCAGGCCGCGATCCAGAGCGTCCAGCCGGATCCGACAAAGGGAAGGACGAGCGCAAAAGGGGAGCCGAGGAGCAGGATCAACCACATGGCAGGACCGGGGCCGGCCTTCTCGGAAATCCGCCTCGCCAGGAAGGACCCGAGGAGCCCACCCGCTCCGGATACGCTCAGGAAGATTCCGATCAAGGCGGGCGACAGATCGAGCGTCCTCGCCAGGAAGAGCATCATCACCGTGTAAGCGGCATACCACGTCAAGTTCAGCCAGGCGGAGGACCCGGCGATCGCGAGGAGCCGAGAGCTTCCGCGCACCAGACGGAGCCCAGCCCCGATCTCCTGGAGCATACGGGATTCCGTTCCACGGACCGGCTCCGCCTCTTCGGCGCGAATCCGTGCGATGCAGGCCGAGGAGATCAGAAGGCCGACGCTGGTCACCACGAAGGAGACCGGAGCCGTGAGCAGTGCCACGGCCTGACCGCCCAGTGAAGGGCCACCCACGGCAAAGACCTGCTGGACGCCGGTGAGCTTCGCATTCCCCTCCAGTACCCTGTCCCGACCCACAAGGCTGGGGAGATAACTCTGGTACGCGACGTCAAAGAATACGTTGCACACGCCGAACAGGAGAACGGTGGCGTAGAGCTGCCAGATCGAAAGGAGGTCGACCCACCAGCACAGAGGAATGGAAAGAAGAATGAGAGAACGCGCAAGCTGGCACAGGGCAAGGATTCTGCGACGCCGAAGCCGGTCCACCCACACGCCGGCCGGCAGGCCGACCAGCAGGAACGGGAGAGTGAGGAAGGTGGAGACGAGCCCCACTTCGAACGCTCCGGCATCCAGCGCAAGGACTGCGACCAGCGGGATGGCGATCCTCGCCACACTGACACTGGCGGCACTCACTGCCGTAGCGGCGAAGAGCCCCCTGAACCCTCGGTCTTCTAAAATTCCCGGCTTTTTGGTCATGAAGTTACCATCATAGACAACCAGTCACAGTAAATTGGCAAGGATTTCGCCGTTCGGCGGTCCGGAAAATGATGCCACCGGGGTGGCGAAATTTGCGACAGCATTCGCGAACTGGCCATCTGGAAAATGTCTCGTGCGGGGCCGGCGCGTCAAGCGGAGTGGTGCATCCCGATGGGGGTGGATCTGTCCTGCCGGCCGGATCTCCACGAACGGGGGGGCCTGGCCACTCCGTCGGTCCCTTGTCCCGGCGTTCGACGTCTCGCTGTCGACCGTACACCGCCGGTGCGCCGCCCCCGCGACGGCCGGGCCTTCGAGGCCCTGGTCATGGTGGTCCGGTGGTCCGGCCCGGACTCGACAGTGGCGAGCGGGGTGACTGCCACGGGGGGAAGGCCGTACGCACCGTCTCCTGGCTGCTCGGCCACCGCCAGCTGACCGTGCGACAGGAGCGGGTCGGCGACCGGGCCAACGCTATCCCCGTCCTTGCTGCAGCTCTGGCCTGCGACAAGGGACTCGTCGGACTCACCGCACGGGACATCCGCCAGGGCGACGTGGGACACGAGGGGCTCTCCTTCTGCATAGGCATCCCGCATGGGTTTCGCCGAGACGAACGGAGTGTTGTTGCAATGTAACATTGCACATGTCTCAGTGTGTGGGGCGATGGCTTGAAGGTCAACTACATTCTCGGCACCCGCAGTTCGTGATCATCGGCGCACGGTCGCGGTGGCGGTGAGGATGTCCAGGTGAGCCGCCCCCACGGGCGGATGCGGAGGCCCGCGGCGTGCAGGGCGGGGCTGGAACTGTACGTGGTGAGCATGTTGTTGGGCGACCGGGCCGAGGGAGAGGACGAGCGGGGGCAGGGGCAGGGGCAGGTGACCGAACCGGGTGGGCAGGATGGCTGGTTACCGCCCCTCCTTCAAGGGGTGCGGAAATCCGTGGGCGGCCGCACGGAAGATCACGTACTGTGTGGCTCCACGCCCCGAGACGAACGGAAGGAGGCGAGTGCCGTGCGGTTCACACCTTTCCAGCGCTCCCTCTTCCGCTGTCCCGGCGTGGTTCGTGAGGTCTGACCGGGAGCGCTCCAAGCAGCCTGTATCCCGGAGGAATCCATGACCGATCCGGTCATCCGCGCGCTCTCCGCGAGCGACGCTCATCTCTTCGACGCACTCCCCGACCCCCTGGGCGCCCGTGAAGGCCATCGGCGTACCCGGTTCCGCCCCGACTGGAAGCGCGTCGGTACGAACTCCTGGTGGAGCGCTTCCTGTACCGCTGGACCCCGGAGCGAGGTCTGCCCGAGCGGCCCCGGTCGCCTGTTCCTCCCGGCGGGCCGGGCGGCCTGGCGAGGAGTAGCACGCGGTGGGCGGTCCGGTCCGAGAGCAGGGCCGGACCGCCTGCCGGCGCCGGCCTGCCCGGTCCGCTGGCTTCGCGGACCGGGCAGGTGATCAGTTGTCGGACGGGTCTTGGGTGTTCAGCAGCTCAGGTTGTTGCCCGGTACGGTGCCGAGCAGCTGGGTGAAGCGCTGGTAGGCGTTGATCCGGCTCTGCACCTGTGCGGGGTTGCCGCCGTTGCACTCCAGTGAGCCGTTGATGCTGCGGATGGTCTCGCCGAAGCCGTAGCCGTTGACGATCGCGTTGTGGGGGGTCATGGTGCCCGGCCCGTTCTGGGTGTTCCAGTACCAGAGTGCGGTCTTCCAGGCGACGGCCGGGTCGGTCTGCACCAGGTTGGGGTTGCGCAGCAGGTCGATGCCGAGGGCGTCGCCGGCCGCCTTGTAGTTGAAGTTCCAGCTCAGCTGGATCGGGCCGCGCCCGTAGTACGCGGCCTGCCCGGCCGGGCAGCCGTACGGCTGTGAAGTGTCGCAGTAGTGGGGGTAGTTGGCGGTGTTCTGCTCGACCACGTAGACCAGCGCGCCGGTCTCGTGGTTGACGTTGGCGAGGAAGGCCGCGGCCTCCTGCTTGCGGACGGTGTCGCTGCCGGTGGCCGCGAAGGCGGGGTAGGCGGCGAGGGCGTCGATCAGGCCCTGGTAGGTGTAGAAGGGGTTCCGGTTCGGGAACATCTGGTCGAACTGGGCCTGGCTGACCGGGAATCCGCTCGGGTTCGGCGTGCCGGTGGACGTGGACGTCGGCGTGGCGGTCGGGGTCGGGGTCGTCGTCGGGCCGGTGCCGCAGCCGCCCTGGTCGGACCAGACGCCGGAGCCTCCGGTGCTGGGCGGCTCGTTCTGGGTCCACCACTTGGCGAGCCAGTTGTGGCCGTTGTAGGAGACGGCGCCGCCGCCGGTGTAGACGGCCGTGGAGTTCCAGGGCGTGGCGCAGACGGCGGCGCTGGCGTTGGCCGCGGGCAGCAGCAGGACCACCGCCAGCGCCGTGGCGACGGCGGAGAGCAGTGCGAGCAGGCGTTTCGTGGACACTTGATCACCCCTTGTGCGGTGTGGGGCCGCACGGTCGTGGAGGTAGGGACGTCGGGGCAGGGGAGCCGGGCCCCGCGGGTGGGGGCACGTCGTGGGGGACGGGCCGACCGGGGTGCGGGCCGGTGCGGGGCTGACCCAGACTCAAGCGGAATGGTCTATACCTGTCAAGGGGTTCCCGGAAAAAGACGCACCCCGCGGAACGGCCGGGGAGGAAACAGGGGCCGGGGGCGGCTCCGGCTCGGGGGAGGGAGCGGGTGCGAGGCCTCCGCGCCCCCGCGCGCCGCACAGGACCGAGGCCGACGCGCGCAGCGGCACGAGCGCCTGGGTATCGGGAAGTCGGTATCGGCAAGTGGGTATCGGGCGATCACGGGAGGTTCCATGAGTGAGCAGCAGGAAGTGCCGCCGATCTCGATCTTCTACCGTCGCGACGGGCTCGGCCCGGGCCCGGCACTGGGTGAGGTCCAGCGCGGGGACCGGGTTCGGCGCGTCCAGGACTTCTGGCTGCACCGGGTCGGTGAGTACTGGCTCGTCACCCGGCACGCCGACGTGCGGCGCGTGCTGGCCGACCAGGAGACGTTCGCGATGTACGACCCGCAACGCGCTCCGGTCCTGCCGAACGAGCTCCTCAACATGGACCCGCCGGAGCACACACGGCTGCGCCACGTCCTGACGCCGGAGTTCACCGGGAAGCGGATCCGCTCACTGGAGCCGATGATCCGCACCCTGGTCGGCGAGCTGATCGACGCCATGGAATCGCGGGGTCCCACGGCGGACCTGATGGCCGACTTCGCCCTGCCGCTGCCGCTCGGGGTGATCTGCGCGATGCTCGGCGTTCCCGACCCCGACCAGGGGCAGTTCCACCGCTGGTCCCGTACCACGCTGGATCTCGGGCTCCCCATCGAGGAACGGCTCGCGGCCGGCCGGGAATCGCACGCGTACATGGCCTCCCTGGTGGCGGAGAAGCGGCGCAGCCCGGACGACGGGATGATCGGCATGCTCGTCCGGGAGCACGGCGGCGCGGTGTCGGACTCCGAACTGGTCGGCGTCTGCGAGTTGCTGCTGCTCGCCGGCCACGTCACGGTGTCCAACACGATCGGCCTGGGCGTGCTCGCCCTGCTGTCGCACCCGGAACAGGCCGACCGGTTGCGCGACGCCACCGAGGGCGATCCGGTGATCGACACCGCCGTCGAGGAACTTCTGCGGTACCTGTCCGTGTCCAGCACCGCGCTGGCCCGGACCGCGCGGTGCGACACCGAGATCGGCGGCGTGCCGATCAAGGCCGGTGACCAGGTCGTCTGTCAACTGCCGGTGGCCAACCGCGACCCGGCGCTCGGCGCCGGGATGGACCGCTTCGACATCGCACGCAAACCCGTGTCGCACCTGGCGTTCGGGCACGGCCCGCACCACTGCCTCGGCGCTCCGCTGGCCCGCGCCGAACTGCGGATCGCGGTGCCCGCGCTCCTGCGGCGTCTGCCCGGTCTCGCGCTCGCGTGTCCCGCCGAGGACGTGCCCTACCGCGTCAACAACGAGGTCTACGGCCTCGACGCACTGCCTGTCACCTGGTGACCCGTGGCGTCGACGGGAACCAGGGCGGCGCCGGGCACGGTGCGACGGACGTCCGCCGCGGCCTCCGGCACCCCGGCCGCACCGTCCAGGCAGGTCGGAGAACGGCTTCACCGGGCGCGACACCACCTTCAGGACCTGGAACCAGCCCCACCCGGCCCGCATACTGGCGGGAGCCGACGGCATCCCGGTCCACGGCGACCAGCGCTCGGAGCGGGACGTGGGACGCGGGACGAGGCAGCACTCGGTCCGGCGCGGGTGCCGGGGCGTCCGCCGTCCACCGACGCCGACGAGGAAGTACCCGCCATGACCTACACCGTGGATTTCGACACCGTCTCGACCGTCGGTCTGGAGTCTTCACCCGTCGCGGAGGCGCTGGCCGGTCTGCGGGCGAACGAGGCCCGCTACTTCAGGAACAAGTACGACCACGCCTTCACGGTGGAGCCGGCCGGCGACGCCCGGGAGGCCGTCGACTGGGTGCACCGGATCCTCAAGGAGGAACGGGACATCGTCATCGCGTCCCGCCCGCTGGAGGCCACGGCCTTCCAGGTCGAGAACATCCGCATGGCCTATGTCTTCTACGAGAGCGGGCTGTCGGTCAACGTGATGTACACCGTCGACGACGCCAAGAAGCGGGCGGTCGGGTTCAAGCTCTCCGAGGGGATGGAGATCCCGGAGGAGCTCGCCTCCCGCTTCAAGTTCGCCCGGCAGAAGTCGAAGCTCGCCGGTGTCATCCGCGGCTCGTTCTTCGTCGTCAAGAACGAGTACTGACCGCCGCACCCCCGCGTCCGGCCCCCGCGTCCGGCCCCGCCCCCGGCCCCAGGGACCGGAGCGACCGGGCGACCGGGGCGCCGGCCGGGGGTCCCGGTTGCTCCCGGTGTCACGACTGCTCACCCGCCCGCAGTTCGGTGGCGATCCGGCGCCGGCCGGCGACCAGCGTCTCCACCACCACCCCGAGCCCGACCAGCAGGGCCAGGCCCGCGGTGGGCAGCAGCACCGGCACCAGCACGGGGACGACGACGTCCCCGACCTTGGCGCCGACCAGCGTCGAGATGTCGAAGGCCCCGCCCAGCAGGGCGACCGCCGCCAGTGCGACCAGGCCGCCGCCGACGGCCGCGGCCAGGGTCTGCGGCAGCGCCTCGGTCATGATCAGTGCCAGCCCCTGCCGCGGCCGCATGCCCATGGTGCGCAGTCGGGCGAGCACGGCGGTGCGGTCGGGCGCGGCCCGGAAGAGCGTCAGCAGGACGGCGAGCAGGGCGAATCCGGCTCCGGCGGCGGCCGCGTACCGGAACAGCCGCCCGGCGGCGTGCTGCAGCGGGTCGTCACCGAGCGCGGCGGCGGTCTCCCGGCTGCTGTGCACGGTGTATCCCGAGGGCAGGCCGTGGGTGTCCTTGCCGACGGCGGTGGCGTCCTCCGCGATCAGCTTGGCCAGTCCGACCGGCCGGTCCCCGCTGTTGTCCCGCAGGACCGTTCTGACCCGGTCGGGGTCGACGTCGCCGACGGCGAACCACGTGTTGACGCGCCTGGTGTCCGGCAGTCGTTCCCAGGCGGGGCCGGCGGGGACGACGACGAACGGCTTGCCCGGGTCCGGCAGTGCGGGGGTGGCGCCGACGACACCGGCGACAGTGAGGTGCAGGTCGTTGCCGTTGGGCGTGCGCACCCGGGACGGCCCTGCGGCCAGGCGTTCGGCCAGGTCGCGGCTGACCAGGGCGGGCACCGGGGTGTCCCGGCCGCCGCCGGACGTCCCGGCCAGCTTCGCCGGATCGAACCCGCCGACGCCGAGGGCCCGGGCTATCTCGGCGTACGCCGCCGGGTCGGCCACCACCACCAGGTCGGCCTCGGTGTAGTCCCGGTCGGTGGCGAAGAAGCGGGCTCTGGGCTCGATCCAGGCCGCGGTCGAGGCCCGGACGCCCGGCAGGGCGGCGGCGGCCTCGGTGAACGGCGCGGTCAGGGTGGCGTAGTCCGGGAGGGCGACGCCGATGTCCCCGCCCGTGGCGATGCGCGCGGCGCGGGTCCGCACGTGGTCGACGGTGTCGAGCACGGTGGCGCCGAAGCCGGTCGTGGTGACGGCGATCAGCAGGGCGAGCAGCGGCAGCACGGAGGGCTTGCGGCGGCCGGAGCCGTCGCGGGCGGCCCGGGCGAGGCCGAGGAAGCCGATCGGGCCGCGGCCCCGGCCGGCGAGGGCGGCCAGCCGGCCGACCACCACCGGTTCGATCCTGGCCAGCAGCAGTCCGCCGGTGACGGCGAGCAGGAGCGGCGCGGCGACCAGCAGCGGGTCCACCCCGGCCCCGGGGTGGCCGACACCCCGGCGCCGGACCTCCGCCACGGCCGCGGCGGTGACCGCCAGGACGGCGAGTTCGCCGACCAGTCGGCGGCGGCCGCCGGCCGGTCGTCGACGGGACCACAGCAGGGCCGCGCGGACCGGAAAGGCCAGCAGCGCGATCAGGGTCGCGACCAGGGCGGCCGACACCGCGCGGTCCCACCGGGGGGTGGGCAGCAGCACCAGGGCGAGGGCCGTGGCGAGCACGGCGGCGGGCAGGACGGTGACCGCCCCCTCGCCGATCAGCCGTCGCAGCACCCCGGCGAGGGAACCGCCGCGAGCCCGGAGCAGCCGGATCTCGGCGGCGCGCCGGTCGGTGGTGAGCGCGGCGGCCAGGAAGAGCACCACGGTGGCGACGCCCGCGACGCCGGCCGGGCCGATCGCGCTGAGCGGCAGCGAGGCACGGTAGCGCTCGTCCGCCCGGGTGAGGACGTCGGGCAGGCCGGAGACGGTCTGCAGGTCGGCGCGTCCGGTCGCGTCGAGGAGGGCGGTGGCGTCGCGCCCGGTCAGGAAGGATCTGATGACGTCGCGGGTGCGGTCGATCCGGTCGGCGTGCAGCGAGGCGGGGTCGACGGGCAGCCGCCAGAAGTTCTCGGCGGTCGAACCCCAGCGGACCAGCGCGGGCAGGCTGCCGCCGTCGACGAACCCGCTGGTCGTCCAGTGCTCGTGGTCGGGCTTGGTGTTCAGGCAGGCGCGGGCCGGGCAGCCGAGGTCGTCCCAGAACGGGTCCTGGGGGTCGTTGACCCGGTAGAGGCCGACCACCACGGTGGTCCGCCTGGCGCCGGAGCTCTCGACGCCGTTGTCGATGACGTCACCGAGTTTGATGCGGATGGTCTCGGCGGCCTTCTCGCTGACCACGATCGGCAGCGGACCGCCGACGGCGCCGGGGGTCGGCCAGGTGCCGTCGGTGAGGGTGGCCCGGGCGGCCAGGTCGTGCAGGTGGAGCAGGCTGAGGACCGGGTAGGGCTCCTTGTCCGAGATGTGGGCGTACCCCGGATTGGCCATGGAGTGGTCGCCCAGGGCGCGGGCACCGTAGGCCTGCCCCGCTCGGGACGGCGTCAGCCGCCGGCCGACCTGTTCGACCAGTTGCCGCTGCACCCGGTCGAGTTCGACGGCGGTGTCGTCGTCCCGGGTCCTGGAAGTGGTCTGCAGGCTGGTCTGGTTGGGGCCCTTCCCGCCGACGAAGTCCTGGAGTGCCGTGTCCGCGCCCCGGTCCGCGATGCGGGGGAGGGCCGCCGCGAGGAAGACGGTGACGAACGCGAGGGCCGCCATGAGCAGCGCCGACAGCGGGTTCGCCCGCAGCCTGGTGCGGACCCAGCGCGGTGGGCGGTGGGCGGAGTCGCGGGTGGGCACGCGGGTGCCGGCCCGGGCGGTCACTTCTCCTCCACGTGGCGCAGCCTGCGCACAACGGAGCCGAGCATCACGTTCCTCCCCCGGTCGCGCCCCGGTCGCATCCCGGCCCCACGCGTCGATCCGGTCCGGGGAGGTCGGCTGCGGACGGGCACCCTGCGGGCCCAACCGGCGCACTGATCACCGGCATTCGGTCACCGGATAGCGGACGATGCTGTCAGATTCAATCCGGGAACGGAAGGGACTCGCGCGATTCACGTGAGCAATGAGCGAATTCCTCGTACCGTCCTCGGTCCAATCGGGAACATGCCATTGAAATGACGTGCGCACTCCACGGCTCGGGCCGTCTCGCACCCCTTGTGACCAGGGGACCTTCCTTTCACGAATTCCCCGCCCGGGACGGTGAACCGAAGAAGCCGTCGTATTCGTTCGCCCGGCCGCACCGTTGGGACGTCATCACACCCGAGGGCCGCTCCCGCCGTTCGGC
>NZ_JBHVJT010000138.1:0-11558 GCF_042798815.1 Kitasatospora sp. NPDC057738
GCGCCGGGGAAGGTGAAAAGAGCCCCCCCCTCACCCGCGGAAAACCTCTTTGGTTGGCGGGGGGGTGGGGGCCAAACACGCTGGTGTCCGGGGGGCCTTTGGGAGATTTCCCCCGGGCCACAGGCGCGTTCGGGGCGACTACTCGGTGGGCTCCAGGCCGGCCCGGATCAGGCCGTAGGTGTACGCGTCCTCCAGCGCCAGCCAGGAGGCGGCGACCACGTTGTCGGCCACGCCCACCGTCGACCAGGTGACGGCGCCGTCGGTGGACTCGATCAGCACCCGGGTCTTGGAGCCGGTGCCGTGCTGGCCCTCCAGGATGCGGACCTTGTAGTCCACCAGCTCGAAGGTGGCCAGCGGCGGGTAGATGCCCTCCAGGGCCGCGCGCAGCGCCTGGTCCAGCGCGTTGACCGGGCCGTTGCCCTCGCCGGTGGCGATCCGGCGCTCGCCCTTGGCCCACAGCTTGACGGTGGCCTCGTTGCCGGTGAAGCCGTTCGGGCCCTGCTCGCTGATGGTCCGCCAGGACTCCAGCGTGTAGAAGCGGTCCCGGCCGCCGCGCACCTCGTCGCGCAGCAGCAGCTCGAAGGAGGCGTCGGCGGACTCGTAGGTGTAGCCGAGGTTCTCCTGCTCCTTCACCCTGGCCACCACCCGGCCGGCCAGGTCCCGGTCGCTGGAGAGGTCGTAGCCGAGTTCCTTGCCCTTGAGCTCGACGGAGGCCCGGCCGGCCATGTCGGAGACCAGCATCCGCATGGTGTTGCCGACCCGCTCGGGGTCGATGTGCTGGTAGAGGTCCGGGTCGACCTTGATCGCGGAGGCGTGCAGGCCCGCCTTGTGGGCGAAGGCCGAGAAGCCGACGTACGGCTGGTGGGTGGAGGGGGTCAGGTTGACCAGCTCGGCGATCGCGTGCGAGATCCGGGTCATCTCGGCCAGCCGGCCCGCGGGCAGCACCCGGCGGTCGTACTTGATCTCCAGCGCGCCGACCACCGGGAACAGGTTGGCGTTGCCGACCCGCTCGCCGTAGCCGTTGGCGGTGCACTGCACGTGGGTCGCGCCGGCGTCCACCGCGGCCAGGGTGTTGGCCACCGCGCAGCCGGTGTCGTCCTGGGCGTGGATGCCGAGCCGGGCACCGGTCCTGGCGAGCACCTCGGCGACGATCTCCCGCACGCCGGCCGGCAGCATCCCGCCGTTGGTGTCGCAGAGCACCACGACGTCCGCGCCGGCCTCGTGCGCGGTGCGGACCACCGACACCGCGTACTCGGGGTTCGCCCGGTAGCCGTCGAAGAAGTGCTCGCAGTCGATGAACACCCGCCGCCCCTGGGAGCGGAGGAACTCGACGCTGTCCCGGACCATCTCCAGGTTCTCGTCCAGGGTGGTGCGCAGCGCGAGCTCCACGTGCCGGTCGTGCGCCTTGGCCACCAGGGTGATCACCGGGGCGCCGGAGGCGACCAGCGCGGCCAGCTGCGGGTCCTCCGCCGCCCTGCCGCCGGCCCGGCGGGTGGCGCCGAAGGCGACCAACCGGGCGTGCTCCAGCTCCAGTTCGGTGGCGGCGCGGGCGAAGAACTCGGTGTCACGCGGGTTGGCGCCGGGCCAGCCGCCCTCGATGAAGCCGACCCCGAACTCGTCCAGGTGCCGGGCGATGGCCAGCTTGTCCGCCACCGTCAGGTTGATGCCCTCCCGCTGTGCTCCGTCGCGCAGCGTGGTGTCGAACACGTGGAAACTGTCGTCGGTACGGGTGACCTCGGTCATGACCCCTGGTTCTCCGTTTCGGGGAGGAAGGTACTGCTCTGCCGGACTTTCTCGTCCCGGCTCCACTGTCCATGATCCCGCGCGCGGTCCCGGTGTCCCCGGGCCCCTTGTGAGGGCCGTCGGCCGGTCCGGGAGAAACAAAAAGACCCCTCGCGGGTGCGAGAGGTCTGCGCGCGGGTCTGGACGCTAGTGGTCGCTCCGCATCGGGTCGTGCGGGAAGCGGTCACTGCGGACCGGCGCGCCTGCTGCTAATCATCAGCGAAAGCGAGGACACGCTCGAAGTCTGGCACAGCTGCCCGGGATCCGGCCCGCTCGTCTCGCGATGCGAAACGGGCGGGCCGGGCGGGTGGGGCGGCCGGGCGCGGGCAGGCCGGAAGGGCGAGCCGGGCCGGGCGGTGCCGGACGGGGTGCGGCGATCAGACGATCTTGTGCAGCCAGTGGTGGGTGTCCGGGGTCTGGCCGCCCTGGATCGACAGCAGGGCCTTGCGCAGCTCCATGGTGACCGGGCCGGGCTCGCCGGCGCCGACGGTCCAGTCGGCGGCGGCGGACTTCACCGAGCCGACCGGGGTGATGACGGCGGCGGTGCCGCAGGCGAAGACCTCGGTGAGGGTGCCGTCGGCGTTGGCCTGCTGCCACTCGTCGGTGGAGATCCGGCGCTCCTCGACGGCGTAGCCGAGGTCGGCGGCCAGCTGGAGCAGCGAGTCGCGGGTGATGCCGGGCAGCAGGGCGCCGGACAGCTCCGGGGTGACGATCCTGGCGTCCTTGCCCTCGCCGAAGACGAAGTACAGGTTCATGCCGCCCATCTCCTCGACCCACCGGTGCTCGGCGGCGTCGAGCCAGACCACCTGGTCGCAGCCCTTCTCGGCGGCCTGGGCCTGGGCGACCAGCGAGGCGGCGTAGTTGCCGGCGCACTTGGCGGCGCCGGTCCCGCCGGGCGCGGCCCGGACGTACTCCTTGGACAGCCAGACCGAGACCGGCTTGATGCCGCCCTGGAAGTAGGCGCCGGCCGGCGAGGCGATGATCATGAAGAGGTAGGAGTTGGCCGGGCGGACGCCCAGGCCGACCTCGGTGGCGAACATGAACGGGCGCAGGTAGAGGCTCTGCTCCGGCTCGTTCGGCACCCAGTCCTGCTCCTGGCGGACCAGCAGCTCGACGGCCTCGACGAAGGTCTCCACCGGCAGCTCCGGCATCGCCAGGCGGCGGGCCGAGGCCTGGAAGCGGGCGGCGTTGGCCTCCGGGCGGAAGGTGGCGATGGAGCCGTCGGCCTGGCGGTAGGCCTTCAGGCCCTCGAAGATCGCCTGGCCGTAGTGCAGGGTCATGTTCGCCGGGTCGATCTCCAGCGGCGCGTACGGCGCCAGCTGGGCGTCGTGCCAGCCCACGCCCTCGGTCCAGCGGACGGTGACCATGTGGTCGGTGAAGACCCGGCCGAAGCCGGGGTTGACCAGCCGGGCCTCGCGCTCCGCTGCGGACAGCGGGTGGGCGGAGGGCTTGAGGTCGAACGTGATGGGCGCCTGGGTGGCCGTGCTCATGGCTGTTTCCTTCACCGTGGGGTTGGTCCGGGCCGCCACCGCCGCAGATACGTTTCGGCAAAATTCGCCGGAATGGACGCACAACGGCACGACCCACTGTCGATACTCGCATCCAGAGGGCCGTGCCGAACAGCTGTCCGCCCTTTTTTCGAGGGCGGCGAGCTGCGGTAATGCGGTCCGGCCCGCCGGGCCGGAAACCTTGTCGGATCCGGCCCGTCGGCCGGAACTCCGCTCCTGGGTCCGGCCCGTCAGCCGGATACTCGGGCGGCGAGCGCGTCGCCGACCTGGGAGGTGCTGCGGGTGCCGGAGCGCTCGGCCAGGTCCGCCGCCACCGCAGCCTCGACCCCGGCGGCCTCGGCGGCGAAGCCGAGGTGCTCCAGCAGCATCGCGACCGACAGCACGGTGGCGGTCGGGTCGGCCTTGCCCTGGCCGGCGATGTCCGGCGCCGAGCCGTGCACCGGCTCGAACATGGACGGGAACTCGCCGCTCGGGTTGATGTTGCCGCTCGCGGCCAGGCCGATCCCACCGGTGACGGCGGCGGCCAGGTCGGTCAGGATGTCGCCGAACAGGTTGTCGGTGACGATGACGTCGAAGCGCTCCGGCTGGGTGACGAAGAAGATGGTCGCCGCGTCGACGTGCAGGTAGTCGGTGGTGACCTCGGGGAACTCCTCGCCGACCTCGGCGAAGATCCGCGTCCACAGGTGCCCGGCGTGCACCAGCACGTTGTTCTTGTGCACCAGGGTGAGCTTCTTGCGCGGCCGCGCCTGCGCCCGGCGGTAGGCGTCGCGCACCACGCGCTCGATGCCGTACGCCGTGTTCAGGCTGACCTCGGTGGCCACCTCCTGCGGCGTCCCGGCGCGCAACGTGCCGCCGTTGCCGACGTACGGGCCCTCGGTGCCCTCGCGGACGACCACGAAGTCGATCTCCGGCTCGCCGCCCAGCGGGGACCGCACCCCGGGGAAGAGCCGGCCCGGACGCAGGTTGATGTGGTGGTCGAAGGCGAACCGCAGCTTGAGCAGCAGCCCCCGCTCCAGCACGCCCGACGGCACGCTCGGGTCGCCGATGGCGCCCAGCAGGATCGCGTCGTGCGACTTCAGCTCCGCCAGCACGTCGTCCGGCAGCGTCTCCCCGGTCCGGTGGTAGCGCCGGGCGCCGAGGTCGTACTCGGTGGTCTCCAGCTTCACGTCGGCGGGGAGCGCGGCACCCAGGACCTTGAGGCCTTCGGCCACCACTTCCTGGCCGATGCCGTCACCGGGAACAACTGCGAGACGAATGGTGCGAGACATGCTCGGACCCTACTCCGCCGTCCCAGGTACTGACACCTGCCGTCCACGATGCGGACTGCCGCGGGTCGTCCGCGGTGCAACCGGTGGCCGGCGGCCCCAGCCGCTCCGGCATCTCCGCATCGGCGGCCGCTGCCACGGGAACACGGTCGCGGGCCGAATCCCACCGGTGCCGTCCCATCACCCCTTCGAGGGGGCGCGCGTGACGTCGGGGGCGCCTGGGGCGTGCTTAGGGTGGGCGGGTCCGGCGAAGCGCGTGGAACGGGGTGCGGATGGGCGAGCGGCGGCGGGAGGTGCTGGTCTGCGGGGGTGCCGCGGGGCTGGCCGCGGGCGGGTACGGGCTGGCGGCGGCGCTGAGCGGGCAGTGGCCGGCCGGGGCGGAGGCGGTCGCCGTGCCCTACCACGCCCACCTGTGGGACCTGCTGCACGGGCAGGCCGCCGGGGACCTGCTGGTCAACTGGAACAGCGGCTACGGCGCCCCGTTCCTGGCGGACTTCTTCGCCTACCTGATGAACCCCTTCTCCTGGCCCACCGCGCTGCTCCCCCGCGACCAGGGCCGGCTCGCCGTCCTCCTGGTCACCCTGGCCACCATCGGCCTCGGCACCGCCCTGATGACCCGGCTGCTCGGCCGCCTCCACCCGGGGCCCCGGTGGCTGCGGGCACTCGCCGCGGTCGGGTACGGGCTCTGCGCCTGGGTGCTGGACGTCGGCGGGGCGGCCCCGATGTGGCTCTGGGGCCTGGTCTCGCTGCCCCTGCTCGGCCTGGCCGCCGACTGGTGCCTGCGCGAGCGGCACTGGGTGGCCGGGGCGCTGTGCGTCGCGCTCGCCTGGGCGGGCAACCTGTACACGGCCGCGCTGGCGACCCTGGCGGCCGCGCTCCTGTTCGCCGTCCGGCTGTTCGCCGCCCCGCGCCCGCTGCGCCACCGGGTCCGGGCCACCGGCCGGGCCGTCACCATGGCCGCCGCCGGGGTGCTGCTCGCCTCCCCGGTGCTGTTCGTCGCGGTGCCGGCCGCCCGCCTGGCCCAGCCGGAGTCCCCGGTCGAACCGCTCGGCCCGTCCGGCGTCGGCGCCCACCTCGCCCGGCTGCTGCCCGCCACCCACGGCGGGCAGCGGCTGCCGGACGTGGCGATCGGCGTCTTCGGCCTGCTGGTGGTGTGCGGGCTGCCGTTCAACCGGCGGGTGCGGCCGCGGGAGCGCGCCCTGTGGTGCACGGCGCTGGCGCTGGTGGCGGCCGGCTTCCTCTGGACCCCGACCGTGCTGGTCTGGCACGGTCTGGCGATCCCGGCCGGCGGGCCGTACCGGGTGGCCTTCGTGCTCAGCGGGCTGCTGGTGCTGGCTGGCTGGGTCTCGCTGGCGCACCGTCCGGACCGGCTCACCGTGCTGTGCGGCGCCGCCGTGGTGGCGCTGATCGCCGGCCTGGCGGCGGGCCGGCACACGGTGCGCCCGGCCACCTGGGTGCTGCTGGCCGTCGGCGGCGCCGTCCTGTCGGCCGCGCTGTGGCTGCTGGACCGCCGGCACTCCGACCGGCGGGCGAACGCGCTGGCCACCTGGGTGATCGGCGGCGCGGTGCTGGGCAACGCCGTCTGGTCGGGGTACGCGGCGCTCGGCTCGGCCCCCTCCGACGACGTCTCCCCGGCGGCGGTCCGGGCCGGGCACGCGACGCTGCGCGCGGCCGACGACTGGCCGCGCGGCCGCAGCGACCCCGGGCCGCACGCCTTCACCCCGAACGACCCGCTGCTGCTGAACGGCCAGGGCGGCGGCTGGTTCAGCAGCTACCTGCCGACCGTCACGGCACTGCTGCTGCACGACCTCGGCGCGGGCTGGACGGCCGGCGGGCGGCAGACCGAGAGCGTCACCGATCCGGTCGGGCAGGCGCTGTTCGGGGTCCGCGTCCACCTCGACGAGGGGCCGGCGCCGCGTTCCTTCACCCCTGTCCGGGCGGCCGCCACGCCGCCGCTGGTCACCGTGCTGCCCCCGGGCGCCCGGCCGGAGAGGTCCTCGGTCTGGGCCCGGCAGGAGTCGCTGCTCGGCAGCCAGGTGTACGACGCCCCGCTGCCCGTCCCGGCGGGCGGGCCGGCGCCCACCCTGCACGGCACCAGCGGCTGGTCGGTGCCGAGCGGCGGGGAGGGCACGGTGTTCACCGCCGCCTGCACGCCGGGCGGGACGGCCTACTTCCACGGGCTCTGGTACCGGGGCACGGTCAGCGGCCTCGGCAGCGCCTTCCGCAGCGACGGCGAGCAGCCCACCACCGCCGTGCCGATCCACCGGCTGGGGACCGTCCCGGCGGACGGGGTGGTCCGGGTGACGCTGCGGTCGGACGTGGTGAGCCAGGTGCCCGCCCGCCCGATCGGCTGCCTGCGGGCCGGTGCCCTGGAGGCCGCGGTCGCCCGGCTGACCGCGACCGGCGCCACCCGGGTGGAGGCCGGCGGGCACACCCTCACCGCGGCCCTGCCGGCGGGTTCCACCGGCACCGCGCTGCTCTCCGTCCCGGCCACCGAGGGCTGGACCTGTGCGGTGGACGGCGGCCGCCGCACCGCCCCCACGCCCGTGCTCGGCATGATCGGCGTCCCCCTGGGCGACGGCGCCTCCCGGATCGCCTGCGCCTTCCGGCCGCCCGGGCTCACCGAGGGCCTCGTCGTCGCCTCCGCCACCGCCGCCGTCCTCGCGCTGGTCGCCGTCTTCGCCCGGCTCTCGCGCCGCCCCACCCGCCCCCCGCGCCGCGACCGCCGCCGGGCGGCGCGGCCGGCCGGAGCGTGACGGGGGCGGGCGGAGCGCGACGAGGGCGGACGAGCCGCCGGAACGTGCCGGGGCGGCCCGCCGGAGTGCCGGCGGGCCGCCCCTATCCCTATCCCGGTCCCGTGATCGGGTCTCCCGACCCCGTGGTCAGGGCAGGTCGAGCACCTGGGCCCGTCGCTCGGCCGGGTTGAGGTGGTGCAGCAGCAGGAGCCGCGAGGTGCCGCCCCGCGACCGGTGCACGTCGAGGACGGCGCCCGGGCCGGCCGGGACCACCACCGCGGCCGGGCCGGTGAGGCCGGCCCGTACGGTGAGTGCCGGCCGCAGCACGTCCAGCGGGACGGTCGGGACGGTGCCGTTCAGTCCGATGGCGCAGAGCGCGTCGGCCACGTCCGGCGTACCGGCCCCGGCGTAACCGGTCCACACGCCGTAGCGGACGGTGCTGTGCCCGGGCGCGACGCCGGGCAGGGCGCTCAGCCGGACGGGCAGCACCAGGACGTCGCTGTCGAGCAGGGCGGTGTCGGTGTCGCCCCAGTGGGCGTTGAGCGGCTGGACGTCCAGTTCGGCCCCGGTGCGGGCGTCCAGGGCCCGGGAGACCAGGACGTCGCTGCCGCGCAGCCGGTCGGCCTTGAGGACGACGTCGGTGCTGCCGTCCCCGTCGGTGTCCAGCGCCACCCGCACCCCGTACAGCCCCACCGGGGTGGCCGCGGGCGCCCACAACTGCGCTCCCACGTACAGCAGTTCGGAGTCGACGGCGGCGCCCGCGGCGCGCAGGTCGGCGGACCGCTCGCCGGGGTGCTCGACGCAGACCTCCTGCGCCGGGTCCGGCTCCTCCCCGGTGCCCTTCGGCCGGACGCCCGCGCCCGGCGCGATCGCCGCGGCACCGCCGCCGGGCGGGCAGTCCGGCCAGCGGATCCCCTCGCCGCCGAGCGCGAGGGCGCTGACCAGCCCGGGCTGTTCGCCGGGCGCGGCGCGGCCGCCGAGGGTGACCAGGGTGCCGTCCCGGGCGGTGCGGACGGTGGCCGTCGCCGTGAGGTCGCCGGTCGGGCGGGGGGCGGCCAGCACCGGGATCCGCAGCTGCGGCGGCGTGTCGTCGCCGACGGGCGTGAGCAGCACCCGGCCGGAGAGCTCGCCCCGGTAGCTGCGGGCCCGGCCGCCCTGCACGGTGTCGACGGTCGGGTCGGGCGCCCGCCCGAGCTCCCCCGGCACGGCGAGCGTCACCCGCACCCGGGCGGTGCCGCCCGCCGGGACGTCCACCCGGGGCGGCGTCACCCGGTAGGAGGCGCCGGGAAGTCGGGTGGCGGCCGCGTAGGAGGTGCGGTAGGTCAGCGGCGCGGCCGAGGTGTTGCGCACCTCGATCTCCCGGGTCACCGCCGTCGGCCCGCCGACCTCGACCGGCCCGAAGGAGACCCCGACGACGCCCTCCACGGCGCCCTCGCCCACCGCGTAGGCGACGGCGGGCGTGCGGACCGCCCGGTCCACCCGGACCCGCCCGGCGCCGGTGCGCTCGGGCCCGTAGACCGGCCCGCCGCGGTCGTCGCCGAGGTAGGTGTCCACGGTGGTGTTCATCAGCGCGGCCTTGACCTGCTCGACCGGCCAGTCCGGGTGCGCGGCGCGGACCAGCGCGGCGAGTCCGGCCACGTGCGGGGTGGCCATCGAGGTGCCGCTCTCGCGCTGGCCGCCGGCGCCGCTGCCGACCAGGCTGGACCAGATGCTCTCGCCGGGGGCCGCCAGGTCGGGCTTGACCACGCCCGGCACGCCGATGCCGCGCGAGGTGAAGTCGGTCAGGGTGTCGACCCGGGCCGGCTGGTCCTGCGCGACCGAGCCGTGCAGCGTGTTGCCGGGCGCCGCGAGCCGGATCCGCACCGGCCCGGCGGCCGCGGCCTGCCGCAGCCGGTCGCCGTCGGCGTGCGCCAGCAGCGCGGCCGGGATCCGGTCGTTGCCGGAGATCTCGGCCAGGTGGTCGGAGTCGGCGGCGTACAGCGCGCCGATCGCGCCCGCGTCGGCGGCGTGGTCGGCGCGCGGGCCGGAGTTGCAGGCCCGGTCGGCTTCCCGGGTGCGCCAGGCGAGCAGCGCGATCCGGCCCTTCAGCCGCTGCCGGTCGGCCTCGCTGAAGTCGGCGCAGCCGTCCGACTGGTCGGCGGGCAGGGCGAGTTCGCCGCTGACGTCGCCGGTGGACCAGCCCTGGTAGCGCTCGCTCCAGTGCGCCGGGACGATCCCGGCCCGCTCGGCCGGGGCGAGCACGGTGATGCCGTCCACGTCGGCGTGGCCGTGCACCGAGGCGGCGACGGTGATCGCCCGGGCGGCGGTGCCGGGGCTGCCGCCGATGCCGTACACGTCGCCGTCGTTGCCCGCCGCCGCGACCACGACGGTGCCCAGTTCGGCGAGCCGGTCGACGGCCAGGGCGTCGGTGTCGTCGGTGCTGCCGAAGTGGCTGCCGAGCGAGAGGTTGACGACGTCCAGCCGGTCGCTCAGGTCGCCGTCCCCGTCGGGGTCGGCGGCCAGGTCGAGCGCCTCGGCGACCCGGTCGGTGGAGCCGTCGCAGCCGAACACCCGGATCGCGTACAGCTGGGCGCCGGGGGCGGTGCCGGGGCCGATCCGGAAGCCGGCCGGGTCCAGCCCGGGCCCGTACGGACCGGTGTACGGGCGGCCGTCGGCGGTGACGCCGTACCCGGCGGCGGTACCGGCCACATGGGTGCCGTGCCCGTTGCGCACGCAGTCGATCGGGTTGGAGCCGGGGTGCGGCACCGGCTGGTGGTGCGGGGAGGCCGGGTCGGGGTCGTAGTCGTCGCCGACCAGGTCCTTGCCGCCGACCACCTTGGCGTTGGGGAAGAGCGCGGGCGGCGCGGGCTTGCCGCGCTCGACCGAGCGGAAGGCCTCCTCGGTGCCGGGTCCGCCGAAGTCGGCGTGGGTGTAGTCGATGCCGCTGTCGATGATCCCGATCCGCATGCCCTGCCCGGTGCCGGCCGTCCGGTCGCCGGCCCAGACCTGCGGGGCGCCGGTCAGCGGGACGGAGTGGGCGTTGTCGCGCCGCTTGGCGACGATCGGGTGGACGGCCCGGACGCCCGGCAGTGCCCGCAGCGCGGGCAGCCGGTCGGCGGGCGCGCTGACCGCGAGGCCGGTGAGCACGGTGCGGGTGCGGTAGAGCTCGCGCGCGGCGGGTGCCGCCCGGTGGACGGCGCCGGCGAGCCGGTCGAGCGCGTCCACGGTCCGGGACCGCTGGGCGGCGCCGGCCCGCGCGGCCTCCCGGCGGACGTCCTCCGGGGAGCGCCGGGCCCGCCGGGCCCCGTCGGCGGCGCGCCGCCAGGCGGAGCCGGTCGTCTCGGTGGTGAGTTCGAGCAGGACGGAGGCCGTTCGGCCCGCCCCTGGCGGTCCGGCCGTTGGTGGTCCCGCGGTCGGTGGGCCGCCGGCCGCCGGGGTGGCGGCGAGGACGGCGCTTCCGGCCAGCAGGGCCAGGGTGAGGCCGATCCGGGCGGCGGGTCGGCGGACGGGTGGCTGACGCACTGGGCCCTCTCCCCCGGCAGGGGGACTGATCCGCACTCCGTGTCGCTGACGCCCGCCCACGCGAACGTCGATCACCCCTCCGAGAGCCCCAAATTAGGATGATCGCGCCGACGGGGACGAGCAACTTCCCTCGGACGGAGCGGGGTTGCACTCTACTGGGTGACATTCCGAGCGCCCGTACGGCCCATTCGGCCGATGAACGCCGGCCGGCACCCGGCCCGACACCCGGCCCGACGGCGGGGCCGGCCGCCGGACGGCGGCGGTCACCCGGGGGCGGGGCCGGTCAGTGGTGGCCGGTCGCGCCGCCGTTGTCCCGGCGGTCCAGCGAGCGCTGCAGGGCGGCCGCCGCGAAGGGGTTCCGATCGGCGGCCCGGCGGCGGCGCGGGGCACGGACGGGGGCGGTGGCGGGGGCGGACGTGGCGTGACGGTCGGCGGCGGTCGGCGACATACCGGGCTCCTTGGAAGCGGCGCCGCGGAGGGCGGGCGCGAAGAGGGGGGAGGGAGCGCGGGAGCAGGGATCGCCTGCTCGTGAAGGCGCACGCGCACACGGGCCGCACACCCTGGCTACAGGGGCGGCACACCGTATGGCCCTTCCACGGTACGGCCGCGCCCCGGCCGTGTCTGCACGAATACTTGGATTTCCTAGTATCTGAGACGGGCGTCACCCGGGAGAACGCAGCAGGGGCCGGGGGGGCGGTTTCAGGGGGGTTCGGTGGCCTCCTGTGTGGGGGAGGGGGGACCCAAGGTGCACAAACCGCAAAAGGGGA
>NZ_JBHVJT010000139.1:0-10261 GCF_042798815.1 Kitasatospora sp. NPDC057738
CGCCGGTGGCGAGCGCGATGCCGAGGGAGAACGGCACGGCGATGAGGAAGACCACGAGGGACGCGAAGAGGTCCTGGGCCCACCGGATCCGGGGGGCCGGGCCCGGTGGCGCGTGGTCGGTGGTGTCGGAGGCGATGGGGGCGCTGGAGATGTCGAGGGTCATTGTCTTCCCGTCTGTCCGGGGGAGCGAACGCAGTCAGGTCCGGCGGTGAGTCCGGGGTGGGGCTCCGGGGCGGATCGGCTGTCGTGGGTCGCGACGGTGTGGCGGGATGGCGTGGGCGCGGCGGGGGAGTGCGGGTGTCACCGGCCGGCGTTGACCATCAGGCACGCCAGGGCTCCGGGCGAGGTGCGGGACGTCTCACCGGGGGCCGCCGGGCGAACCATCAAGACTCGGTAAACCGAGGGTAATGAAAGCTTTGCACAGCGTGGTTCCGGGAGGGAAGCGGAAAACCCTCTGGTTCACCCCAATGGGTGGTGGCCGAACGGTCGGGAATCTGCTGGTGGCAGGTGTCGTGGCACCGGCCGGCCGCGGACCGGCGACGGGAGCGGGGCCGGGGTCGGGAGCGGTCCCGGAGCGGGAGCACGCACGGCGAACGGGCCGCGGCCTCCCGGGGTGGGGAGGCCGCGGCCCGTCCGGCTGCGGTGGTGCGGGTCAGGCGTGGGCGCCCGCCGGGGCCGCGCGCCCGCCGTCGTCCGCGAACCCGCCGAGGACGAACTCCTCGTCCACCTGTGTCGCGAGGTCGATGCCGACCTTGGAGTTGGCCCAACTCTCCGCGTTGCGGCGGTGGAAGAGCACCGCCTGCTCGGTGTAGCGGCGCGCGTCCCGCCGCCCGTACGCCGCGTCGGCCTCGAACCGCAGCTCCTCCAGCACGGCCCGGTTGGCCGGCTCCAGGGACTTCAGCGGCGGTTCGGCGCCCTGCTCCAGACGGCGCACCCAGTCCGACTGCCCGAAGGTGGTGAGCAGGTCGGCGCCGACCTCGCGGCGCAGGAAGGCCAGGTCGTCCGGGCCCTGCACCTTGTTGCCGACCACTCGCAGCTGCACGCCGAAGTCGCGGGCGTAGTCCCGGTACTGGCGGTAGACGGAGACGCCCTTGCGGGTCGGCTCGGCGACCAGGAAGGTCAGGTCGAAGCGGGTGAACAGGCCGGAGGCGAAGGAGTCCGAGCCCGCGGTCATGTCGGTCACCAGGTACTCGCCGGGGCCGTCCAGCAGGTGGTTGAGCAGCAGCTCCACCGCGCCGACCTTGGAGTGGTAGCAGGCCACCCCGAGGTCCTCCTCGGTGAACGCGCCGGTCGCCAGCAGTCGTACCGAGCCCTCGTCCAGCGCGATCGGGCGGGCGCAGGAGGCGTAGACCGGGTTCTCCTCGACGATCCGCAGCAGCCGCGAACCGCGGCCGGGCGGCGTGGTTTTGATCATCTCGTCGGAGGAGCGGATCAGCGGGTTGCTGCCGCGCAGGTACTCCTTGATCTCCGGCAGGTGTCCGCCCAGCGGGGGCAGTTCGGCGGCCTGATCGTCGGTCAGCCCCAGGGCGGGGCCCAGGTGCTGGTTGATGTCGGCGTCCACGGCGACGACCGGCCGGCCCATGGCCGCCAGGTGGCGGATGAACAGCGCGGACAGCGTGGTCTTCCCGCTGCCGCCCTTGCCGACGAAGGCGATCTTCATCTGGGGACTCCGGCTCTCGCTCAGGGCCCTCGCTGCGGGCCGCCTGCCCGGGGTGCGCGCGCCGCGACCCCTAGTTGGAAATCGTTATCGTCTCCGATAGTGGCCATGCTAGCCGGGGTTTGGGTTCCGCCGCGGGCGGGAAGTGAGGATTGCCTCTAATGGGTGATGCGGGGTTGCTGTTCCGGGAGGGGCGGCCCGTTCATTACTCTCGGGTAGGTGAGCACTGGAACTGATCCCCTCGCCCCGCTGGCCCAGCTCCCCGGGGTGCCCGACGCGGTGGCCGAGGTGCGCAAGGCCGTCGACCGCCTCTACGGCCACCGGGTGATGCGCCGCCGGGCGGCCGAGGTCACCTCCGAATCCGCGCTGCGCGGCGCCCGCGCGTCGGCGGCCCTGGCCGGGGCCGACTGGCCGCTGGAGGAGGTCCGCCGCCGCAGCGACTTCGGCGCGGACCCCGAAGCCCGGACGGTCGGCGCGGCCCTGCGGATCGCCGCCGAGGCCGGCCAGCTGCTCAGCATCTGGCGGCACTCGCCGCTCCAGGTGCTGGCCCGGCTGCACCTGCTCGCGGCGGGCGACGGCGATCCGGCGGCCGGGCGCCCGCGACGGGCCGGCGAGGGCGCCGAGGAGCTGTTCCCGCTGGCGCTGGAGCCGGTGGAGAGCGTCGAGGTCGACGCCGTGGACGGGCCGCTGCCCGTGCTGCCGCCCGCCCCGGGCGCGGAGGAGGTCGCGGCCCGGCTCGACCAGCTCTCCCGGCTGCTGGTGGCGCGCGCGGAGGGCCAGGGGGTGGGCACGCCGGCCCTCGTCGTGGCCTCGGTGGTGCACGGTGAGCTGCTCGCGCTGCGGCCGTTCGGCACCCACAACGGGGTGATCGCGCGGGCCGCCCAGCGGATCGTGCTGATCGCCGAGGGGCTCGACCCGAAGTCGATCTGTCCGACCGAGGTCGGCCTGGCGGAGCTCGGCACCGCCGCCCACCGCCGGGCCCTGGCCGGCTACCTGGCGGGCACCCCCGAGGGGATGGCGGCCTGGATCGCGCACTGCGGCCGGGCGTTGCGGCTCGGCGTCCGGGAGAGCACGGCGGTCTGCGAGGCGATGCAGCGCGGGATGGTCTGAGCGGTCGGACCGGGGAGGCGCGCGCTCCGCGAGGGGGCGCGAAGACACGGATGCGGCGGCACCTGATCCTGCCGGGTGCCGCCGCTGGTGCAGATACCGGGTGACCATGCATGCACCGGAAGTGCCGATCAGACGGGGATCCTGCCCGTTCGTCTGGTCCGGCGGCCCGACAGCGGGTCGGCTGCATGTGGGTGCCCGGATATCTGTACGTGCGGTCCGTGGGGCCTGAACTGCGTTGTCGGTTTGACCTCTTAGGTCCTGACCGGGTCTCGCGGGCCGTGCTTCATTTGTATCGCGTTTCGGGCGAAAGGGGAACCCGAAACGAGAAGTCTGTCCCGGTTGACCGTTTTGTCCAAGGGGTGCCGGGCGGCACGGCCTCAGGCGGCGGGGCGCCGCCGGCGGGCCAGGTACCAGATCACCCCGGCGGTCACCGCGGCCGTCCCGACCGCCACGGCGGTCAGCACCGAGCCGCTCGGGGCGGAGAACTCGGGCAGCCGGCGCCGCAGTTCCACCGGCTTGTCGAAGACCAGCACCGGCCACTCCCGCGCCTGCGCCTCCTTCCGCAGCGCCCGGTCGGGGTTGACCGCCGACGGGTGGCCGACCGCCTCCAGCAGGGGCAGGTCGGTGGAGGAGTCGCTGTAGGCGTAGGACGCGGCCAGGTCGTAGCCCTCGGTGGCGGCCAACTCCCGGATGGCGGCGGCCTTGTTCTCGGCGTAGGCGTAGTACTCGATCTCGCCCGTGTAGCAGCCGTCCTCGACCTTGAGCCGGGTGGCGATGACGTGGTCCGCGCCGAGCAGCCGGCCGATCGGCTCGACCACCTCGGAGCCGGAGCTGCTGACGATCACCACGTCCCGGCCGGCCGCGTGGTGCTGCTCGATCAGCGAGGCCGCCTCGTCGTAGATGATCGGGTCGATCAGGTTGTGCAGCGTCTCGGCGACGATCTCGCGGACCTGCTGGACGTTCCAGCCCCGGGTGAGCGCGGAGAGGTACTCGCGCATCTTCTCCATCTGGTCGTGGTCCGCGCCGCCGACCAGGAAGACGAACTGGGCGTACGCACTGCGCAGGACGGCCCGACGGTTGATCAGGCCGCCCTGGTAGAAGGGGCGGCTGAAGGCCAGTGCGCTGGACTTGGCGATGATGGTCTTGTCGAGGTCGAAGAAGGCCGCCGTGCGCAGCCCGCCGGGTCGAGGGCGCACGGGCGGGCGGAGTTCTCCGGGCCCGGTGGTGTCGCCCTGGGACTCGTCGGCGTACTCGTCGGCGTTCTCGGTGGTGTCCACGGGAACCGAGGATAGAGGGAGCCGCAAAACACCCCGCCATTCGGCGTACTCGTGGGCGTGCGGGTTTGTGTTTCTGGCCGCTCGGGTACACCATGGAAGTCACGGATCGTTCGCGACCGTGCTAACCCGGTCCGGCTCCTCCCCCCCGAGCCGGGCTGTGGATAGACGACCCCCGCTCTCCCCCCCGGCGGGGGTCGTCGCACGTCCGGGGCCATTTTCAGGGCTTGAACGCCCCTCGCGGCGCGTTCGCCGCCGTCGTGCCGACGGCTTGCAGGGGGTGTCGTCACCTCGGCCCGCCGATCGACTTTCGTCACTCTGCGTTGCCATTTGCTCAGGTTCGTCGGAGATCGAACGGCTGGTTCCGATCGGTGCCGCGGGCCCGCTCGGAAGCGGTGTCGGGAAGGTGTCGAGCACTCGTCGGGAGTGCCTTCGAACGGGATGCGGGGGGTCGCCGGTTCATCTCGGTGACCCCCTTTCGTCAATTCTTCACCGATTAGCCCCCCGCCCGGGTGAACGTTTTCCTCCACAGTCCACGAGTTATCCACAGGCAATCGGAACTCGGATGACGGAATCCGGAACTCCCCCCACCGTGATGTCCGGCGGCGGTCGCCGGACAGGGCCTCACCCCTTCCATCCCCAGAGGATCTGTCGGGCGGCCGTCCGCCGGAACCGTCCGACGTGCGCCGCCGACCCCCCCCCGGTGGCCGGCGGCGCGGAGGGGAGAATCCATGTCGACGCCGATCGCCGACCACATCACCGCCGAGGGCCCCGCGGTCGCCGGACCGCTCGTCGTCACCGAGGACGACGGCCTGGCCGAGCACCTGCTGCGGATCTGCGCGGCGGCGGGCACCGAGCCGAGGCTGGTCCGGGGCGCGCCGCCGACGCGGGAGCTCTGGGAAGGGGCCTCGCTGGTCCTGGTCGGGGACGACCAGGCCGTCCGCTGCTCCGGGCTGGGGCGGCGCGGCGGGGTGCTGCTGCTCGGGCTGGACCTGGACGACCCCGGGGTGTGGGTCAGAGCCGTCCAACTCGGGGCCGAGCACGTGCTGTTCCTGCCCGATGCCGAGGCCTGGCTGCTCGACCGGATCGCCGACGCGGCCGAGGGCGTCGGCTGCCCGGCGGTCACCGTCGCGGTGCTCGGCGGGTCCGGCGGGGCCGGAGCCTCGACCCTGGCCTGCGCGCTGGCGGTCACGGCCGCGCGGGCGGGCCGGCGGACGATGCTGCTGGACGGCGATCCGCTGGGCGGGGGCCTGGACATCCTGCTCGGCGGCGAGCGGGTCAGCGGGCTGCGCTGGCCCGATCTGGCCGGCTCCCGCGGGCGGGTCAGCGGGGCCGAGCTGGCCCGGGCACTGCCGGCGCTCGAACGGCTCTCCGCGCTGTCCTGCCTGTCCTGGGACCGCGGCGACACCCTGACGGTGCCGCCGGAGGCCATGCGCAGCGTGCTGGCCGCCTCCAGACGGCGCGGCGGGCTGGTGGTGGTCGACGTGCCCCGCCACCTCGACGCGGCCGCCGGACAGGCGCTGGAGCAGTCCGACCTGGCGCTGCTGGTGGTGTCGGCCGAGCTGCGCGCGGTGGCCGCCGCCGACCGGGTCGCGGCGGCGGCCCGGATGAGGCTCGGGGACGTCCGGGCCGTGGTGCGCCCGGCACGGGCCGGCGGGCTCCCGGCCCGGCAGATCATCCGCGGGCTGCGGTTGCCGCTGGCGGGAGAGCTGGAGCCGGAGCCGGGCCTGGCCCAGGACGTCGTGAAGGGCGTCCCGCCCGGGAGCCGGGAGAGCGGCCCGCTCGCCCGCTTCTGCGCGAGCTTCCTGAACGAGGTGCTGCCGCCGGTGCCGGCGGTCGGGGGAGGTGTGTACTGATGGTCCGTCTGCGCAGAACGGTCCTCCGGACCGGCTCGCCCGAACCGGGCGGCGGTGCGCGGGAGCACCGGCCGCTGCGGAGCGTGCCGCCGCCCGGCGGGCCGCCCGGGCCCGCGCACGAGCCCTGCCCGTACGGCCGGACGGCCCGCGAGCAGCGCACGGCGGCCCTGGTGGACGCGGTCCGGCTGCGGCTGGCCGAGTCGGGGGCCGCCCCGACGGCCGGCTCGGTCGCCGCCGCGCTGCGGGCCACCCGCCCGCCGCTCGGCGGGGACGAGGTCCTGGACACCGTGCGCTCGCTGCGCGCCGAACTGGTGGGTGCGGGCCCGCTGGACCGGCTGCTGGCGGCGCCCGACGTCACGGACGTCCTGGTGAACGGTCCGGAGGAGGTGTGGGTCGACCGTGGCGGCGGCCTGCAGCGAGCCGACGGAGTCCGCTTCGCCGACGCCGCGGCGGTGCGGCGGCTGGCCCACCGGCTGGCCACCGCGGCCGGCCGGAGGCTGGACGACGCCCGCCCGTGGGTGGACGCCCGACTGCCGGACGGCACCCGGCTGCACGCCGTGCTGCCGCCGATCGCGGCCGGCTGCACGCACATCTCGCTGCGGGTCTGCCGCCCCCGGCCCTTCACGCTCGACGAGTTGGTGGCGGGCGGGTCACTGCCACCGGAAGGCGCGCAGCTGCTGGCGGGCATCGTGCGGGCCAGGCTGTCGCTGCTGGTGTCCGGTGGGACGGGCTCCGGGAAGACCACGCTCCTGTCGGCCCTGCTCGGCCTCGTCGGGCCGGACGAGCGGATCGTGGTCGCCGAGGACTCCGCCGAGCTGCAGCCGGCCCACCCGCACGTGGTCCGCCTGCAGAGCCGGCCGCCCAACCAGGAGGGACTCGGCGAGTTCACCCTGCGGGACCTCGTTCGCCAGGCGCTGCGGATGCGCCCGGACCGGCTGGTGATCGGCGAGGTCCGCGGCGCCGAGGTGTCGGACCTGCTGGCCGCGCTGAACACCGGGCACGAGGGCGGCTGCGGCACGGTCCACGCCAACACTGCGGCGGACGTGCCGGTCCGACTGGAGGCCCTGGGCTCGCTCGCCGGTCTCGACCGGCCGGCGCTGCACAGCCAACTGCGGGCCGCGCTCGACGTGGTGGTGCACCTGGTCCGCGACCCGGGCTCGGGGCGGCGCCGGGTGGCGGAGATCCACACGCTGACCGGAGCCGGTGACGGGTCGGCCGTGACCATGCCCGCGGTGGCCTTCCCGGCGTCCGGCGGCCTGCGTCCCGGTGCGGGCTGGGAGCGGCTGATCGGACTGCTGGCGGCACGCGGGGTGTCGCTCGGGTCGGGGCGGCCGTGATCGTGGTGACGGTGGCCGGGTCGGCTAGCGCGGACGCGCGGGCGGTGGAACTCGTCTTCGCCCTGCTGCTGAGCGGGTGCGCCGTGGGCGCCCTGCTGCTGCTCGGCGGTGCGGGGAGCAAGGACCGAGGAGGGCGGAGGTGAACAATGTGACGCAGATTCAGCCAGCCTTCTGCTGGGCCGCGGTGCTGTGCCTGGTGGCCGTCGCGGCGTGGCGTGCGGTGCAGGAGCAGTTGCCGGGCGGGCGGCGCTCCAGGCTGGTGCTGGCGGGCAGCGGGCCGCCGGTGCTGGGCGTGGGCCCGGAGACGGCGGTGCGGGCCCGGGGTCGGCTGCCGGGGTTCCTGGCACCCGAACTGCTGCTCCTGCCGGCGGGACTGGCCGCCGGGCAGGCCACCGCCTCGCCGGTGCCGGTGCTCGCGGCGGCCCTGGCCGTCCTGCCGCTGCGCAGATGGCGGTCGCGCAGACGCCTGGCGGCGGAGGCCCGACACCGGTCCGCGGCCGTCGTGGAGCTCTGCGCCGGCCTGGCGGGGGAGTTGCGCGGCGGGGCGACGCCGGAGCAGGCGCTGCACCTGGTGACCGCGCGTCTCGCCGCCGACCCGGCGGGGCTGCGCGGGCTCGGCGAGGAGCCGGTGGCCCGGCTGGCTGCGGGCCGCTACGGCGGGGACGTGCCCGCCGCGCTGCACCTGCTGGCCGAACTGCCGGGCGGCAGTGGGGCCGCGGCCATCGCGGCCTGCTGGCGGGTGGCCGCCGACAGCGGGTCGGGGCTCGCCGCCGCGCTGGACCGGGTCGCCGAGGCGCTGCGCGGTGAGCGGGCGCTGGCGGAGGAGATCGCCGGGGAACTGGCCGGGCCGCGCGCGACGATCGCCGTCCTGGCCGCGCTGCCGGGCATCGGGCTGCTCCTCGGCGCGGCGCTCGGGGCGCACCCGTTGGAGGTCCTGCTGCATACCCCGGCCGGGCTGGGCTGCCTCGTGGCGGGGGCGGTCCTGGAGGGCCTGGGGGTGCTCTGGACGGCACGCATCGTCCGGGCGGCGGCCCACGGAGCGCTGGAGGCTTCTCCGGTGCGGCGCGAGCGAATCCGAGCCTCCGGCCGTACGGTGCCCGGCCCTCGGGCGAGCGGGCGGGTCTGCGGGCTGTCGCGGGTGCGCGCACGGGCGCTCGGGGCGGTGGTGAGGTGATGCGGGGCATCGAGTGGGTCGCACTCGCCCTTCCGGTGGGCGCGGCGGCCCTGGGGTGGGCGCCGGTGCGCGGCCGGGTGAGGCGCCGACGGGTGCTCGCCCGGGCCCGGGCCGGAAAGGGGACGGCAAGGCGAACCGGGCTGACGGCCAAGGACGTTGGGCGCCGACGCCGGGCGGTGGCAGCGGCCGTCGCCGGGCTCGCGGCAGCGGTGCTGCTCGGTGGTGGCACCGGACTGGCCGTCGGGGTGCTGCTGGCGGTGGGCGTTCACCGGTGGTCGGCCCGGGCACGGTCGCCGGTCGACCGCCGGGAGGCCCGTGACGAGGAACTGCTGACCAGGCAACTCCCGCTGAGCGCCGAGCTGTTGGCGGCCTGCCTCGGGTCGGCGGCGCTGCCCTCGGACGCCGTGTCGGCGGTGGGCCGGAGTGTGGGCGCGCCGCTGGGTCCCCGGCTGGTGGCGATCGGGGCCGAACTGGCCCTGGGCGCGCCGCCGGAGCTGTGCTGGAGCCGACTGGGCGAGCAGCACCCGCCGCTGGCGTCGCTGGCGCGCTGCCTGGAGCGCAGCAGCCTCGGTGGCGTCCCCGCCGCGGGCCCGCTGATCGGGCTGGCCCAGGGGCAGCGCACGGCGGCTGCCCGCGCGGCCCACGCCCGGGTCCGCCGGGCGGCGGTGCTCGCCACCGCGCCGCTGGGGCTCTGCTTCCTCCCGGCCTTCGTCCTGATCGGCGTGGTGCCGGTGGTCGTCGGCCTCACCAGCCGCTTCGCGCAGGCGATGTGAACAAGAGCCGGATGCACGGACATCGACGGACAACGAACGACAGGAGGATCTCATGACCGCAGTGATCGCGATCGGGACCGGTACCGGGCGGTCGCTCCGCCCGCTGACCGGGGCGTGGCGGCGGAGGAGCCGTCGGGCAGCCTGCCGGGTGCGCAGGGTGGCCCGGCTCCGGGGCCGCTCGGACGCCGGGATGACCACGGCCGAGTACGCCGTCGGAACGCTGGGCGCGTGCGCCCTCGCGGCCGGGTTGTACAAGGTGGTGACCAGCGAGGCCATCACGGGCGCGTTGACCGACATGCTGGTGCGGGCGCTCCATGCCACCTAGGGCGGGCCGTCGAACTCCTGCCGGTCGGCCGGCCGGGGCCGGGAGCCCCCGGGGCGCAGGCGCACCCCGCGGCGTGGTCGTCGGCCGCCGACGGTCCCCGGCCCGGCGGCCGGGAGGCGCTCCCGCCACCGCCGCGCGCGGCACGCTCCTCGACGCCGCCCCGCCCGCGCTCCCGGTGGGCGGCAGGCAGCTGAAGACGGCTTCTGGCCGGGCCGGGGAGCGCGGCGCCGGCCGGGCACGGCCGCTGCGGCCGCGCGGCGACGCGGGCTTCGTGACCGCGGAGACGGCGGTGGCGCTGCCGGCGCTCGTCCTGCTCGCGGCGATGCTGATCTGGGGAGTGCTCGCGGCGGCCACGCAGATCCGCTGCGTGGACGCCGCCCGGGTCGGTGCCAGGGCGGCCGCACGCGGGGAGACGGACGCCGCCGAACTCGCCCGCGCGGCGGCACCGGCGGGCGCGCAGGTCCGGGTGGTCTTGGCGGCCGACACGGTGCGGGTCGAGGTGGAGGCGCCGTGCGCGGGGCCGGGAAGGCTCGGCGGGCTGCTCGCCGTCCGGCTCACTGCGGCGGCCGTGGCGGCGCGGGAGGACGTCCTGGTGGCGGTCACGGCGGGAGGTGGTGGTCCATGGCCGTCCTGACCGGGCTGCGGGAGACGGCGGAGCGGGTGGCGCGCGCCCGTGCGGCCCGAGCCGTCGCGGCGGGCGGGCGAGGGCCGGACGCCGGCTCGGCGACGGTCTGGCTGCTCGCCCTGGCGATGCT